>JAHRWG010000176.1 GCA_019090295.1 Cycloclasticus sp.
AACAGCTTGAGCCAAAGGCTCGCTTTGCAAAATTAGATACAGAGAACGAGCAGCGTCTAGCCTCACGCTTTAAGATAAGAAGCATACCAACCCTAATCATCATGAAAAAGGGTAAAGAAGTGGCACGGCAAGCTGGCGTTATGAGTTCACAACAGTTTAAAGCCTGGCTAAAACCTTACTTAGATCACTAATAATCTAGCGAACAAAAGGAAGTTTAGATTGGATGGCTGGTGGTAGCCGTGAGACAAGGTGGTAACGAGCAGTGTGCCAAAAACCTGACAAAAGAAGTAAAGAAGCGCCAATTAATACGCCAGCAAAAGCAAAACTATTATTCGCCATGCCGGTTGCTTTGAGCATGTTTGTTAAAGCAAATAAAATATACACGAGCGATGAAACCATAAAGGCACGTCGGTCAATGGCCAGTGATAAGCTTGTTAGCATGAGGTAGAGGGCAATAACAACCCAGGGGCTATAAGGCGCAGGGTGATTGTCTAGAATACCTAGTTCGGAAAATATAGGGTGAACAATTAAGGGGGCGGCCAATAAATGTAGCCAAAAAGCAATGTCGGATTGTTGCGTCACTCGTTGCCTATCCGCTGAGTCCCATCGCATCGCAATAAGAAAACTAACCAGGCCGCCTATAAAAACAGGGTATACAAGTACTTCTTTAATGCTGGGGGCAATAGAGATGAGTAAATTAACTGCAAAAATAACACAGACTAAAACACCAGCAGCAATCGTAATAGGGACATTGAACCGCTTCCAATGCAACCAAGCAGCCAATGTTGCTATTACAGCGGCAGACATTAATGAGTACTCTGATGGGGTGCCATACATAGCAACAACAGCACCAAATGTACCGCTAATAAAACTTAATAACAAGATAATCGCTGTTAAAGCCAATTTACGTTTAAGCACAAAAAACTCAGCCAAGCCCCACGATAAAACAGATACTAAGACCATCGACATGGCTGGGTTTACACGGTAGGTAACCCAGGTAGATGACATAAGTGTTAATAAGCAGGCAATAACAACAAAAATATCATTAAAGCCACCAATGAATCTAAAATTTTCTTCATCGGCTAAGCTGTCAACCTTGCCTTTATTAATAGAAAGCTTAAAAGCAGTAATAGAGTGTTGACTGAAAATGCCTTTTTCAACGGCTATATCTAAATCTTTGTCTGTATACATAGGCGGTAAGTGCTTCGTGATAACGCTAGTTAATGGATAAGGTTGGACTTGCTGCTGGTACCAACACTAAAGATCTGTTTAATATCAATACTATCAAAATGGTAATGTTTATTACAGAAGTCACAGTCGACATCAACGGCGCCTTTTTCTTGAATGAGTGACATCATATCTTCCAGCCCAAAGGTGAGTATATTCGCTTCAATTTTTTCTTTAGAGCAGCTGCATTCAAAGCGAATAGGCTGTGGTTCATAAAGTCTAACCGTTTCTTCATGAAATAAACGGTGAATAATATCGGTAGAGCTAATGGTTAAAAGTTCATCTTTTTTTATCGTATCAGCCAGCATTTCAATGCGTTCCCAGTCAGCTTGTTCGCCTTGGTGGGCAGGAAGTTCTTGTAAGAGTAAGCCCACTGCTTTATGACCGTCTACAGCAAACCAAAGCCTTGTTTTAAGTTGCTCAGATTGCTTGAAATAAGCTTCAATCATTTCACTGAAAAGCTCTCCCTCTATATTGACAATACCTTGGTAAGCGTTGCCTTGATCGGGCTTTATGGTTAATACAAGCCGGCCATCACCAAATAATTGAGATAAATTACCTGGACTAATGTCGCCGTTCCAATGTGCTAGCCCCCTAACCGTTTGCTGCTCATCTGCTTGTGCAACGAGCATGCTAATAGGGCCATTTCCTTGAACCTGCAGGATTAAAGAACCTTTGAATTTTAACGTGGCCGATAAAAGTACCGACGTAGCGAGAGCTTGGCCGAGTTGATCAGCCACCGTTGCAGGGTAATTATGATTAGCCAAGGCAGCTTGCCAGCTAGCATCTAAGGTCACTATTTCGCCCCTAATTCCTAAGTCTTCAAATATAAAACGAAGCAGTTGATCTTTATCATCAGTTGTCATTATTCAAGTATCCATGGTGGTTTGCCTAAAAGGCGAAGGTGGCCGTTATTATATAATATGACAGCTGCTTAATTCACAGTAAGCGATGGATTCTTGGTTAGACGGCCTTTTGGGTAAGCTTACGATTGTATGACAGTCTATAGGCCTTTTCTAAAGACTCTTTAAAATACTATAGATCTCATCATATACCAGCTGAAGCTCTGGAAGGCTCTCTCTAGCTTGTTTGTATTCACCACTTTGGTATTTCAGCAGTAGCGCGTGAGCGACTAGGTGAAGTTTTCCGTGAGCCTCGTTAAGTTGGTCTAGGTTGTCGAGTTTAAAGGCTTTTTCTTTTATTGCTCGATTAATCCACGAGCCACAAGGGCAGTGATTGGTATCCATAATGGGCCAATGTTCAAGCTCTTCCGGTGCCGAGTGGATATTCGTTATAAAGGTGTCCTTCCAGTTTTGAGTCACCAGCTTAAATAAACTTACCTTGCCTTCTTTACTCGTCAACGACTGCTTACTGCCACAAAGTAGCCATTCTTGGTTAGGGGTGTACGCTTTTAGCCATGGTATAAACTCATCAACAGGCATCGGTTTGGCAATGCCATACCCTTGAGCTTTCTGTCAGCCCATAATGATTAACATTAAGCCATGAGCCGTGCTTTCCACCCCTTCTGCAATAATTTCGCGTCCAAATGAGTCCGCCATACCAATGATGCTATCAATAATGGCAAAGTCACTGGGGTCATTGATCATATCACTAACAAAACTTCGGTCGACCTTGATGGTATTAGCCGGCAAGTTTCTCAAGTGTGTTAATGATGAATAGCCTGTCCCAAAATCATCAAGTGCGACCGTAACGCCTAAATTACTTTGGCAGGCCTTGATAACCTTAGTGACAGCATGCAGGTCTCCTAACGCTGAGCTTTCTAATATTTCTAGCTCTAAGGATTGCGGGTTAACCGATGGGTGGTGATTAAGGGCCTTCTCGAGTTTAGTAAGAAATGTCTCAGACAATAAATGGTATGAAGAAATGTTGACACTAATATCAGCTTTAATACCTTCTTGATGACAGGTGGCAAGGTGAGAGAGGGCCTCATTAATAACCCAGTTGCCTATGTCAATCTCTAAGTCGGTTCTTTCAATAATGGGTAAAAAGTCTAGAGGGGGAATAAGGCCTTTTTCAGGGTGGATCCAACGAATTAGCGCTTCTGCACCAAATACATCGCCGGTGACCATATTAACCTTTGGTTGGTAATATAAACTAAATTCTTGATGGGCGAATGCTTGCTTCAGCCTATTCAACTGTAGTTGTTTATTAATGGATTCCTTTTCGTCACTCGAACTAAATAATCGATAATTATTTTTACCCGATAGTTTAGCGGCATACATCGCTTGATCGGCATGACGAAGTAATGTATCAATATCACCCTTGTCCTCTGGGTATAAGGTGATGCCACTCGATGCTGTTATTTTATGGCTGTGACCATTAATAGTATAGGGTTTGGCCAGTGAACGGTGGATGCGCTCTAAGCTTTGTTCGCATTGAGCGTAGGAGTTAATATCACCAAGGAGAATCGCAAACTCATCCCCACCTTGACGAGAGGTTGTGTCCTCTTCTCGAATGCAACGGGTTATGCGGTTAGCCACTTCGATCAATAATTTGTCGCCGACGTCGTGACCAAAAGTATCATTGATACCTTTGAAACTATCTAAATCTAGAAAGCAAACAGCCAACATGCTTTCGCTGCGTTTGCTATGAGCAATGGCTTGATGGAAACGGTCGATGAATAAAGTGCGATTGGGTAATTCAGTCAGTGCATCATAATGAGCTAAAAAATTTAGTTTTTCTCGTTGTTGCTTATTCTCAGTAATGTCGCTGAAGCTACCAATATAATGAGTTACACAGTTAAACTCATCTTTAATGACAGAAATGCTGAGTAACGTAGCATACAGCTCGCCATTTTTTTTGCGGTTCCATACCTCACCTTGCCAGCGCCCATGTTTTTTTATTTGTTCCCACAGTTCAGTATAGAACTTAGAGGTTTCATCACCGGAATGTAATGAACGAGCGGGTTTACCAATAAGTTCATCGTGGCTATACCCAGACATCTCGCAAAGAGCAGGATTAATGTCGATGATTTTTCTATTCGTTCCCGCAATAAGAATGCCTTCTTGGCTATTACTAAAAACACGGGAAGAGAGGAGTATTTTCTTGTTTTTCTCCTGTAATTCGAGTCTAGACATTTGTACCGCCTTAACCGTTTCATTCAGAGAGTGGGTAAGAAAAGAGATGTCTTTTGAATAATGACTAGGGATTTTTTTTGTAGGAATGCCATCGGCATCAGTATGCGTTATCGTCGCTATGATTCTGGATAATGGCCGAGTGATAAGATACTTTATGGAAGCCATCATCATGAGGACCATTAGTAGGGTGATGACAAGGGTTTGGGCTAAGGTGTTTTTGACAATACTATTAAGTTTGAGCGCCAATAAGCGCTCAGACGTGTAAATAGTGATGGTTCCTATTGTGTCCTTTGTTGGGCCAATAATGTCATAGCTATCTCTGTAGTAGCTTGTTTTAAGCTGTTTGTTTTGTTCATGGTCAGCTGAATCATAATCAACAATATTCCAGTTTTTATCTCTAATTTTGCCACTAATAAAGGCGGTTTTTCCGAGTAACTTCCCCATATTATAATCTTCAATAATAATAGCAAAGTAGTTGCGGCGTTCAATTTCTGTTGTTACAAGGTGCTCATATTCCTGCACGGCATAAGCCGATATTAAGTCAGTAATGTTATTCTTTAAAGCAATAGCGCTCGACTCTGAACTACTGTGTACTTCGTTGATAAACTGACTTTTTATAATGAGGTAATTGTAAGTGGCGAACAGGCTCATTACTAAGATAATAGTGATCGCAATAACAATCCCTAATACCGTGTATAGGGCGGGCTTAGTCTTCATCATTCTCATTCTTTAAGTATAGTATCCATACCTAAAACATTTCTTTTTATGGTACCTATGTGCCTATCAATATTATCTGCAGATATGACAAGTACGGGGACCTTTACTTCCTTGTCGATGGTTTTACCCAGCAAGTAATTTTCCATGCTATCCATAGCATTTTGGCCCATTAGATAGGGTTGTTGCATAGCAGACCCAGCCAGTATGCCTTGAGGAATAAGCTTAAGAAATATGGGTTCAGCATCAAAACTAATCAATAATATTTCACCCTGTCTTTTCGAATCTATAATGGCATCGGAGGCGGCTTGGTGCCTATTAGAGCCTTGCAGCCATATGGCACGAAGACTGGGGTTTTGGGTGATAAATGCGATGCTGAAATCATACGTTTCTTGATAGGAAAAAGAAGCCTGCTGAGAAATGCCAACAGCCTTGATGCCTTCTTCGTTAATCGCTTGCATAAAGCCAGCTGTTCGAGCGCGGCCATTAGCTCTTTTTTGAGGAATAGCAATGATTCCAACACTGCCCTGAGCCCAGCCTCGCGCAAGCATTTTATTGCTAAGTAGTTTGCCAAGTTGGTAAGCGCCATTTTTGTTATCTGATGAGATGTAGGACACGTAGTCATGACTATTAGCCCCAATATCAGAAATAACAATAGGGATATTAGCTTTTTTGGCAAACTTAATAAGCGTCAGGGCAGCTAAAGATGACGTTGGTGAAATAATAATACCATCGACGTTTTGTTGGATAGCACGAAAAGTGTTCTCTAATTCGCGTTTAGCATTATTATTAGAACTGTAAACAGTGACGGTATGACCTTTTAACTTAGCCTTGTCTTGCACGCCTTTAGCCATAAGAGACCAAAATGGAATCCTCATGTCGGACACAATATAGGCTATATTTTTGCTAGAAGTGGGTATGACATGCTGAGTTTCAGCAGCGCTGAGCTTCGAGTTAAAGCCAGTGCCAATAACGAGCAAAAAAAGGATGAGGAGCCGCATGTCTAGTGAAGGTGCAAGTTTCATAGTTATTATTTATAAATGCCACTTAATAGACTTTAGTGTACTAGCCCAACCATAAACAGGCAATTGCTGGTCTTAAAAGAAGGGGCTATTAATTGATGTTTTTAATGAAGCATGGGCTACCTAAATATGAGTACAGGTATTCGGCTAAATAAATAGGCCGCTGTTATGACTACTAGCGCATGTTTAGACAGGCGGATGATTATAAGCGCTAACTAATCTAGTGGTGGTTAGTTTTCAAGTGTAGTATAAGGTGATTTTAATTTTTGGAGTTTCAAATGGGTGCGTCATGTACAGGGGAAGTGGTTTTATCAGAGATGATCAGTAAAGGCATCTTATTGCTAAGAATAAAGCTGCTTGAACCTCAGTCTGTTGCTTTTAAAGCAGGGCAATATATTGCCTTATCGGTGCCGAACACAAAAAAACAATCCTATTACTCCATCGCTTCATCACCTAATAGGGATGGCGAGATTGAGTTGCTTATTAAAGAAGACGTGACGGGTGCGGGCTCTTCTTACTTGTTTTCATTACAGGTGGGTGACTCACTTCACTTTAATATGCCCTTAGGCACCGCTTTTTTACAAGAGGACAATGAGCATAATATTATTTTTGTCGCTGGCGCCTCTGGAGCTAGCTATATTCGGTCGATGATTCATTACCTTGATGAAACGAAGCAATTGACTAAACGTGATATCTATTATTTTTTAGGTGCAAGAGAAGCGGATGAGTTATTGGAACCTGAGTTTATGCACCAGTTGGCAGAAAAGCACAGTCGCTTTCATTTTATTCCTGCCTTATCAGAGCAAGAAGACTGGGATGGGCATACGGGTTTAGTCACGGATGTTATTCAAAAAATAATGCCTGAAAATATGGTGCAATGGGATGTTTATTGTGCCGGTTCATTCCCGATGGTTAAAGCCGTGGCCGAAACATTAATTGAACACAAAAATATTCAGCCGAGTCGATTCTTTTCGGATTTATACACCCCAGAAACAAAAGAGGCTTAATTTTTAACGATGCTTTAAAAATGAACGGCTAGCCAAATTGTTTCTATGTTTGGTGCCGTCCAGCTGACTTTGTGTTTTTGGTGTGCGTTGATCGTTAGGTAGTCACCTTCTTTTAGGTGGACGGTTGGTTGATGGTCAAAATCGATTATTGCTGCCCCTTTTAGCAGCAAAACCCACTCTTGGTGAGCTTGCTCATGCCAACCAGAGGAAGGGGACGAATGACCTTTAGAAATAATACGTTCAATTTTTATGGGTTGTTTGGCAATGATGTTTTCAAAGACTTCATGGGTTAAGTCACTGGGGATATTGTCAAAAATATTGCTCATGGTCTGTTGGCTAAGATTATGTTTTAAAGGCAAAGAGTACACGTGATTGGTTAAAAGTTTAACCCTTCAGCACGAAGGTGGTCATGGTGGTCTTGTTAAACGGGGTGTTGATGTATGTGGTTTTGACCGCATTTGTTGGAAATAAGAGGATGATATGTTTTTAGATAAAACAGCGTTACCGACTAAAGAGCAAGCCCTTGCTGGGCGTAATGAGTCGATGGTTGTTCCAAGTGCTCATGCCGTTAAGCAGACACCCTTGCAAGCACCCTTTCCAGATGGTGTGCAAATAGCCCTTTTTGGTTTGGGTTGTTTTTGGGGGGCAGAGCGTAAGTTTTGGTTATTAGAGGGTGTGTATTCGACAGCGGTTGGTTATGCGGCTGGCTTTACACCCAACCCAACGTATGAAGAAGTGTGTTCTGGTCAAACAGGACATAATGAAGTGGTGTTGGTGGCTTATGATCCATTGATAATATCGTATGACGAACTATTAGCTGTTTTTTGGAGCTGCCATAACCCAACACAAGGGATGCAGCAGGGTAATGACAAGGGGACTCAATACCGTTCAGGGGTTTATTGCTCCACTGAAGACGAAACCAGCTTAGCTGAACAAACGAAAACTGCTTACCAAAAAAGGTTAACGAATCAAGGTTACCCGGCAATCACGACAGAAATCCTTCCCATGCCACGGTTTTATTATGCTGAGTCGTACCATCAACAATACCTAGCCAAAAACCCTTCGGGCTACTGTGGTTTGGGTGGAACAGGGGTTTGACTATGGCTATGCGTACTTAATTAAATGAGCCAATTTGTTAAGGTGGTGTGCAAAGAATAGGTAAAGCCCAATGGATAGGGATTTTATGGTGCTCCTCTAGGTATGCGTTTGCTTTGCTAAAGTGTTTGCAACCCAAAAACCCACGATAAGCCGACAAGGGCGACGGGTGAGGAGCTTTGAGCACACAATGTCGAGAGGTATCAATAAACGCTCCTTTTTTTTGTGCATAGGCTCCCCATAATAAGAAAACGACGTGCTTATTTTGCTCGGCAACCGTTTGTATCACTTTATCAGTAAATAATTCCCAGCCCTTTCCTTGGTGAGCGTTAGGTGTCGAATCCTCAACCGTGAGGACACTATTTAATAAGAGGACACCCTGTTTTGCCCAGCTTTCCAAGCAACCATGTTGAGGGTGTTCATGAAGGCCTAAGTCCGTGTCGAGTTCTTTAAAAATATTGACTAAGGACGGCGGAATTTTTATCCCGGGTTGCACAGAAAAGCATAAGCCGTGAGCTTGATGAGCTTGGTGGTAAGGGTCTTGACCAATAATGACCACTTTCACTTTATCTAAGGGTGTTGCCTCAAGGGCATGGAACCAATGTGAGGAATGCGGGTAAATAATGACATTATCATTTTTTTTAAGCCGCAGAAACTCTTTCAATACCCGCATATAAGGTTTTGTCAGTTCTTCATCAAGGTAAGGAGACCAGCTCTTTGCGTTTGATAGGGGCATTGTTTGCTATCTCGTTAAAATTAAATATTTTGTTTCGCAATAATATCTTGAATAAACATTGAGCTACTTTATTAAGTCAGCCAATGCTTCGGCTCGCTTGACTAGTTCAGAAGCGTTGTCTAAATCGTCTATAAAACGTGAAGGAATACCTTCAAATCCAACTTGAGCACCGACGAGTGAGCCGGTGAGCATGGCGCGCGCCATATTTTGTCCACCGCCATTAATGGCATGTAAAACCGCCGATTCGAAATCATTGGAATAGCGGCTAGCTAAGTAATAACAAGCAGGGAATTGATGATATACCGCGCAAGGCATTCCATACACAATAGAGACTTTCCATGCCGGTTGAATAAGGTCTTCTTTAGCCGCTTGTGCGATGCACGAAGGGGTGATTAGTGCGTCGGGAGAGGCAAATGTTCCTACTTCCGAGGCTAGGCTACCTGGAATGGTCATGGCATGGAAGGGTAGCTCATGGTCAGCGACAAGGGCCATCAGTTTGCCCGATAGCTCCTCATCAAGCTTATGCCCTTGTATTAGCATGCCTAATACAGCGCCATAAGCAACGGTCATGGCATTAATGGTTTCGTCACATTGTGTTAAACGCGTATTACTGGCGATGGTGGTTGCTAGTTGTTTGGGCTGCTTGGCATATAGAACGGCAAGGGCCAGTGTGCGCTCAGCAGCTTCGGTATTATCCGTATAGCCAGCGACTTGCCCCCAAGGTAAATTTTGCTGGGTGCGTTTTGCCCATGCTTCACGAATAGACTGGCTAGTAAACCCGCCAGGCCCATTTGCTGGTGTGCCATCAAGTAAGGGGAATAAGTCTGTATCCAAACGGTCACAAAAATGGCTTTCTTGGTAACAACCATCGCTTAATAGAGTGTCAATTAATAATGATAATATAATGCCAGATTGGGATGCCTGTCCTGCTTGCATGCCGCCATGGTAACGATCTTTTTGTGGTGTTGTGTAACCGTCTATCCAGTCACCATAGTCACGCCGTTGCTCGTCAAGGTTGTAATACCAATGTGGGCCAAGCCCAAGTGCGTCACCGATATAAGCGCCCATTATTGCACCCATTGCTCTGCTTTTAGTGCTAATGCTTGACATGACAAAAACTCCTGTTTGATAGGTCCTTTGTTATAGCACCTTGTTCACTAAACTTCATCAAATATAAGTCTTTGGGCGTTCTCTGTTAAAATATGGGAATGACTAAAATAGACAAAGCGAAAATTCGGTTTAATAAACTTCAAAAGCGGTTACGTCGCGAAATGGGGCAAGCTATCTCGGACTATAAAATGATTGAGGATGGCGACCGAATTATGGTGTGTTTATCGGGTGGAAAAGACTCGTACACCATGCTGGATATTCTGCTTAACCTCAAGCAAAGTGCGCCGATTAATTTTGATATATTGGCGGTTAACTTAGATCAAAAGCAACCAGGTTTTCCCGAAGATATTTTGCCAGAGTATTTATCGTCTATTAATGTGCCGTACCATGTTATTGAGCAAGATACCTATAGCGTAGTGACCCGAGTGGTTGAGGAAGGAAAAACGACTTGTGGCTTGTGTTCTAGAATGCGACGGGGGGCTTTATATGCTTATGCAGAAGAGCATGGCTACAATAAAATAGCCTTGGGACACCACCGTGATGATATCGTTGAAACATTCTTTTTGAATATGTTTTATGGCGGACAGTTAAAAGCAATGCCTGCAAAACTGAAAAGTGATAATGGCAAGCACATTGTTATTCGGCCATTAGCCTATTCACGGGAAAAAGATATTGCTGAGTTCTCACAGATCAAAGGCTATCCCATTATTCCATGTAATTTATGCGGCAGCCAAGACAGTTTACAGCGCGTTAAAATGAAACAAATGCTGACCCAATGGGATAGGCAGTTTCCTGGGCGAGTGGAAACTATCTTCAGTAGCTTGAAAAACGTACGGCCCTCACAATTATTAGATAAAAGCCTTTTTGATTTTGATGCGTTGGCTCAAACAGAACAACTTGAGATACCAAAAAAACATGAAGCCCCTATGATTTTTCGTGCAACAAAAGCAGGCTCGAATAATGAGTAACTCATTCCTAATGCGTCACCTTTTACCTCTTTGGGTGAATGTAAACGTACTCCCTACCGACAGTAAACGATTTGAAGGCTTGGCGGGTAAAAAATTGTGTTATGTGATGCACAGTGATGTTGGCTCAAAAAAAGCGGTATTAGAAACCGTTTGCCGCAATTTAAACTTACCCTTGCCATCCGAAGGGTTAGAGTGGAAAAATGGTAAAGAAGAAGTGGCTGTTTTTTCTCTAAACCGAGTGAAGGATAATTATTATGACCCTTCACCTGAACGTTTAGCTAGGCTCATTAAAGCAGTTAGTCTTGACCAAGACGAGGATATATTAATTGTGCCTGTCTCTGTGTTCTGGGGGCGGTCACCCGTTAAGTCTGATGGCTTCTTAAGTGCTCTGTTTACAGATGAAGGGGTAACATCAACAAAATTATCTCGCTTTTTATCACTTCTTTTTAATGGGCGAAAAACGTTGGTTCGCTATAGCGCACCTGTCTCCTTAAAAGATATGTTGATGACATCAAATGGGCAAAGCAGCGCATTTTTAACACGGAAGTTAACACGGGTATTACGTTTACACTTTGCCCGAACACGGCTGGCGACGATTGGGCCAGATCAGCCCTCTGTTAAGACAATAGCCAAGGAGCTAGCACAGCAGCCTTTAGTTCAACGTGCGATTGAACGTGAAGTGAAAGTTAAAAAAATATCACCAGCTCAAGCTGATAAACAAGTTCAGGCCTACGCTAAAGAAATTGCTGCTGTGGTTAATGTACGAGCCATTATGGTACTAGAGAAGTTGTTAAGCCGTTTATGGAATAAGCTTTACGATGGAATTGTGTTACACCACTTTGAGCGAATTGAACGCTTATCACGTGAGAATCAAATCGTTTATGTGCCCAGTCATCAAAGTCATATGGACTATTTGGTTTTATCGTATGTTTTGTTCGAAAAAGGCTTAGCAACTCCCCATGTAGCAGCTGGTATCAATTTGAATATACCGATTGCAGGACCATGGATTAGGCGTTGTGGTGCTTTCTTCTTAAGGCGTAGTTTTAAAGGAAATGTTTTGTATGGGGCCGTTTTTGAAGCCTATATGGGGTACTTGGCCAGCAAGGGTACTGCTGTTGAATATTTTGTAGAAGGCGGCCGTAGCAGAACGGGGCGAAGGCTTAAGGCAAAACCAGGTTTGTTAGCAATGACGGTACGCAGTTATTTACGTGAACATAAGCGGCCAGTTGTTTTTGTCCCTGTGAACTTTGCTTATGAGAAGTTAATTGAAGGCGATACTTACCTGAATGAGTTGACTGGGAAGCCTAAAAAAACAGAGTCTGTGATGGGTGTTTTGCGCTCAATAAAAGCTGTCTCTTATACACATCTGA
>JAHRWG010000177.1 GCA_019090295.1 Cycloclasticus sp.
ACTCGACTAGTCGTCGGCAGCGTCAGATGTGTATAAGAGACAGCTTTGATGAGTTGACAACGAAGGTTGCAAATAAAATCCCCGACTTTTGCCATAAAATCCCAGATACGGCGGCACCGACCAAGGCAGCTTTTAAGTTAACTCGCGTATTAGGAACAAACACATAAATAAATGTGAACACACCGATGACCATCAGGTAGGGTAATAATTTTGTTGCAAATACGATTAAGCTACCAAAGGGCTCTATCATCATAAAATATGAAATAACCGAAGAGTTTAACACTGTTGCAGATACCCCAACCGCAGACACCATGATGACGGGGCCAATTAAGATAACACTCAAATAATTACTGAATCGTTCACCTAGACTTCGTGAAGATTCCACCTGCCAGATCATATTAAAAGCATTTTCAATTTTCTGCACCAACGATAGAACGGTATAGATTAAAAGCCCTAGCCCTAGTGAGCCTAAAACACCGACTTTTATATTATCAATAAACTGAATAATATTACGCCCAATATCAGCACCTTGTTCGCCTAAGGGCGCTAAGAACTGAAATAAAAATGGTTCTATTTCATTATGTGCTCCCATCGCCTTAAGCACAGAAAAACTTAAGGCTAACAGGGGAACGATGGATAATAACGTTGTATAGACCAAACTCATGGCTCTTAGGCTAAGGCGCCCATCAGCAAGACCGACGACAGAGCCGTATATTAGCCGAAGTACTTTAAATGCCACCAACTTCAAACGATTGTTATCGGGTGTGTTTTGCCATAAAAAGGACTCTACCCTTTTTTGCAACTCTGTTTGACTCTCACTCATGGCGTATTCCACAGGTATTTATTAAAATTTTGTTATTTATACCTTAAAAAACTACATGCTACTTTTTTATTCGGTAATTTAAGGTATTATCTGCGCCTAAATTTTAATTAATTAAAACCATGTCTGATAAAGAAAGTATTGTCTTAAATAGAAATGTTAATGCCATTGTTATCCCTGCAGGGATCAGTGTGGTCATGAAAAAAGGTGATGTAGTAACCATTATGCAGTCGTTAGGCGGCTCTTATACTGTTTCTAGTGAATCCGGTATTATGGCGCGAATCTCTGCTGTTGATGCCGATGTACTGGGTAAAGAGGTTGAGGTTATCCATGCCTATGAAACTGGCACAGACCCTGAGTCTATTCAAACGGCATGCTGGGAATTTATGAAAACAGTCTATGACCCTGAAATTCCAGTTAATGTGGTGGACTTAGGCTTGATTTACGACTGTAAAACTCGCGCCATAGCCGACGGTTTAAATCATGTGGATGTTACCATGACCCTAACCGCGCCTGGTTGCGGCATGGGTCCCGTTATTCAAGCTGACATTGAAGCGGGAATCAAGCGTATGGATGCCGTCGAAACGGTAGAAGTTGAGGTTGTCTTAGATCCGCCTTGGAATCAAAACATGATGTCAGAAGCGGCCAAACTCCAACTAGGTATGCTTTAAAGCGCTAGAAAGGAAGCAACATGCCAACTGAAAGTTTCTATTTCATTGCTTTTACCTTGGGGTTTTTAGGTTCATCCCATTGTGTTGCAATGTGCGGTGGCATTGTTGGTATGTTAAGTTCAAGCAATGCTCAGCTTCCTAAAGAACCGTTAAGCCGCACACTGACGACTAGCCTTTCCTACAATGCTGGAAGAATATTCAGTTACAGCCTTATCGGTCTTCTGGCTGGCGGTATTGGAGAGTTAGCCTTATCACCAATAGATCACCAGTCTTTGCAGATTTTTTCGAAAACACTCACCTCCATATTTATGTTTTCCTTTGGTTTTTACTTATTTGGTTGGCTTGGTTTCTTAAGTTATCTTGAACGCATGGGGCAACACCTTTGGGCACGTATTTCTCCCCTTAGTAAAGGCCTACTCCCCATTAAAAACAAACGGAGTGCTTTTGCTTTAGGCGTTATTTGGGGCTGGCTACCTTGTGGCTTAGTTTACTCCGCTTTGGCATGGAGCTTAGCTTCTGCGCACGCTATTGAGGGTGCATTGATTATGCTTAGTTTTGGCCTGGGAACACTACCTATGCTTCTCGCTATAGGAACAGCTTCAAAGCGAATAGCTCAATTCAGAAGCTCTTTAGTTTTAAGGCGCATCGTAGGGTCTATTATTATAGCCTTTGCTATCTTCAACCTACTCCCAACAGGTGGGGGACACCACCATAGCCCTACAAAAAGCCCTACTTCATCGTCGAGCCATCACCTTCATCATTAGGCTTTTCGTTAGACTCCCCTTCTTCTTCCTCAAACAGAATACTATGAGCAGGGCCTTCTAGGTCGTCAAACTGTCCCGACTTAACAGCCCATAAAAAAATAACCATAATGACCCCAATCAGAATGACTGAAAGTGGTATTAATAAATATAAACTATCCATTGCACCATCCCTTTTATCATTATTTGCTGAATATATTTAAACGTAATCGAAACGAATTGAGCACCACCATCAGTGAACTAAGCGACATCCCCAATGCGGCCTGCCAAGGCTCTAGTTGACCTGATATGGCGAGGGGTAGCGCACCAATATTATAGACAAGAGCCCACAGCATATTTTGCTTAATCACATACCGAGTTCTTATTGACATATTAAAGGCTTTTTCTAAATTCCTCATATCGTCTCCCATTAACAAAATATCAGATGATGAGCGTGCTAACTGGCTCGCTCCTGATACTGAAATAGAAACATCCGCTTGAGCCATGACAGGGGCATCATTCATCCCATCACCAACCATAGCCACTTGCACATCTTCTGCCTGCAATGCCTCAACTTCAGCCAGCTTCTCACTCGGTGTCGTGTCAAACTTATAGTGACTAATAGATAGGTGACGAGCCAACCAACTAACTGGTGCTTGGTGATCGCCACTTATCAAGCTAACCGTTTTACCTTGTTCCTTTAACCAACTAACAAGCGTTTCTGCCCCTTGCCTTATGTCATCTTCAATATTAAAAATAGCAATCAATCCGTTTGAGTTTGCCAAATAAACCGTTGAGTTTTTTGTTTGCCCTGTGCTATCACTAAAGCCAATACAGCCCTCTATATATTGCTTGGAACCAAGGTAATATTGCTCTCCCTGTATAAGGCCTTCCAATCCTGCCCCATTCGTATTTTTCACTTCCTCTGCCTGATACGTTAACCCGGCTTTTTCGCGCTTAAATGCCTGCGCAATAGGGCTGTCTCTTATACACATCTGACGCTGCCGACGACTAGTCGA
>JAHRWG010000178.1 GCA_019090295.1 Cycloclasticus sp.
ATCGGCTATTGCAGGGGTTCCAGCTACTATTGCGGCAGCTAGCGTTAGTGATGTTGTTATTTTTTTTACCACCATATCTCTCTCCTAAAATAATTATTTTGATTTTGTATTCGTTACCACACCTTGATTTACGTTTATTTAACTATAAATTTCTTTAAAAAATATCTGCCACCTTTATTAAAGGTGGCAGATACCCTTATTCTATTGCTTACTTAAAATTGGTACGTTAGCGATAACTCAATATAATCTGAGTTATTAAACGTTCCAATTGGAGCACTTTCTTTATCACCTGCAAAGTGAACCATTTCTACACGTGGGCGCCATGAATTACCGAAGTAATTAAAGTCAATACGCTGACGGTAATAGTCACCTGAACCTTGGAAGTCACGAATAAATAAACCATCAAGAACCAAACGTTGGTTATCTAACGGTGCGTTCCAAGCAAAGGTTAAAAAGTTTTGGTGATCTTGTACTTCAGTAAAGGCATATGGTGACTGTTGTAATAGCCCTTGGTCTGAATTGTGCGTATAGATATCAAAAATTTGCAAACTGGTAAAAATAGATTTACTTTGCGTGTCCCAACCCGGTACCCATAATGGGAAATCGAAACCAATCATGGTTGAGGTAATATCTTCCTTAACAATGTTACGACTTGCTTCTACGGCTAGTGCACCAGAACCTGTAACTGTGCCAGCATAGCTACTGTCAAATACGAATGTTCCTGGAGGAGCTGGAAGTAAAAAACTAGCATCGAATACTGCACCCGGATTTACTACTGAACGATTAAATGGGTGATCAAATTCATGTGACATTTCTAAACGAACCGTTGGTGCAGAGCCTTTACGTCCAATACGAATAAAGTCACTTAAATCACGTGCGAAGGTAAAACCAAGCACAAACTGACGGTTATCATAATCAAGTTCAACTTCCCCATTAATCGAACAAGCAGGGCCTTCAACTGGGAGAGTAAGTGGGTCATCACAACCAAAAGCAGCAAGAGGGCTACCTAACGCAGGTGCTCCAGTTTTAGCTAAGTTATCTACTGATTGTAACCAATCAAGGTATCCACCCTGTCCAAATACCACGGCTTCGGTAGTTGCAGCATTAAAAGATGCACCTACTGAGTTTTCATTACCTGGTAGCGTTGGTAACTGCCCAGCCACACTTGGGTCATTAAAACCATTAAATACTAGTGATGAACCTATGAGTTTAGAAACAGGCAAGTCTTGTTGGCCATAAAATGCATTTACCGTTGCTGAGCCACCTAATGCTTCAAATTTTAAGCGCATAGACCATTCTGCATCCGTTAGGCTTAAGCGGTTAGGTTTATTGTCGTATAAATTAAACCCTAAACCCACTAAACCTGGGCCATCTTGAGTTGTGTCATTCACATCAGCCCAATCTAAACCAAAAATACCACCCGATGTATTATCGCCAGGTGTTGGGTTATTAATAATAAAGTTAGACGTTTGTACTTCTGGTACAAAGTTAACTTCTAGTGAAGGGTTTTTTATACCGATGGCTTTAAATGGCCCATCTATGCCCAATTTTCTAAAGTTAAAATCGGCTGAGATCATTAGTGCTGGTAAACGAAGCTCATCAGAATCTGTAAATGCAAAACGTTGACGTAAATCTTGCGCATGCAAAAGATCCATTAAACGTAAGCCATCTGACTGCCCCCAACCACGTTGAAAACGACCTGCCTTGATGCTAAAGCGGCCTTTTTTATCACGGTATTTAACCGATAATTCACGAATAACATCTTCCCAGTCTTTTAAAACTTCAAGCTCGTCATCCATTTCTGCGCAATACGTACCCGCTGCACAACTATTTGAATTAAGGTTAAAACTTGCATTTTGTTGAAATGCACCAACACCTGGGACAATAGCACCATTCACTTGATCTGGTAAACCACCATTTGGTGAGTCGTAGCTGGTGAATTGTGATGATAAATCGCCACGTAACCAGAAGTTTGCTATAAAGCTCCACTGTCTATTAGGGCGGTAGGTGGTTTTAGATTCTATTATCCAGTTAGCTGGGCCAGCTTTATCACCTTGGCCTGGTAGGTCATATAAGACCGATGCGCCTACTTTTATACGGCCACTTTGGGTCAAGCCCTTGATGCCTGTGTCTATGGCCATAGCCGGTGCAGCAATGGCTAAACCCAAGCTGGCAGCTAAGCCGGTTTTTATTATTTTATTCATTATATCCCCTAATTATATGTAAAACGTGTTTCTAACGTATGTTTTATACACGTCATTGGTATTTACTTCAATATTTTTTTGGTATTTTTACAACACTGTTGCTTTATTGCTTTAGACCCATGTACCTATGTTGGTTGGCAATTACTTGGCTGCTTATTAATTTGCTGCATTTTCCAACCTTCTGATGTGGTTACGGCCCAATTAAGGGCCGTAACATGGGTACAGATTTTTAAAGTACTACGCCATGCGTATTATTCTTTGAATAATGCTTTTGGATGGAACGCTGCCACTGCTGCTGGCACGGCTAAAAGTGCACCCAGCATGTTCATAAACAATACGATGGATAGCAACAAGCCCATTTCTGCCTGGAAACGTAATGGACTGGCCACCGCCCAAGGAATAAGCGGTGCAATCATGGTGACGGCTGTGATAAAGATAGCATTGCCAGATGTTAAAAACGCATGATGAATCGCTTCATGTACATCTTTAACTTCTAGTTTTTTGTATTCTTCTCGGATTCTATCAATCATATAAATACCGTAATCCACACCCAAGCCGACACCTAGGGCAGTTAGTGGCAAGGTACTAACATTCAAACCAACACCTTTCCATGCCATAAAAGCATAAGTTAGTGCATTAGCTGTTGCCAAGCTGAACAGTAAAATAAGACCGGTTAAAATTGACCGATAATAAACCACGATACAAAAAGCAATAACTCCGGCAATAGCCGCCATTATTTTTAGGTTTGAGCGAACAATTTCTTCATTTAACGCTTCAACAATACCTACTTGGCCACCCATGTAGTGGAATTTAGCGGTACTAACCACTTCCTTTTCACTGGCAAAGAATGCGTCTAGGTTATTTCTTAGCTTCTCAATCGTTGGACGACTATGATCTTCTAAGAAAAATGATATGTTGCCTATTTCCCACTCTTTGTTGGTAAAGGCTGCAAAATCACCTGGTTCACCCCTTGAGCGGAACATATAAATATCAAAACCGACTTCTTCTTGCGTGTCAGGTAACAATGCGTAAGACGGGTCACCCTCGAACAGTACCGCGTTTATCATTTTGATAATAGGTACTAAACTAATGGCTGGGCGTACTTCTGACATATGCTCAAACACATAGCGATCTAACGCTTCTGTTTGATGGTAGACCGTTGGGTCTAACATGGTGTCTTTTTCACCTTCTACGTACACCTGCATAATATCGGTACCCAAAAATGAGAACCGTGTATTAATTGACTCAACATCATTATTGAACCGTGCGTCTGGCCATAAAATGGCACTACCTTTAGTGTCGCCCACTGTTAGGTTTTGTGAGTACCAAGCACCTGCAGATAACAAGCAAGCTGTTACAAAAACCATGGTCCACTTATGGTCTTCCATGTTAATCACAGCACCCCAAATTTTATTTAGGATAATTGAGCCTGTTTTATGCGATGCAGGCGGCTTAATTAAGCACATAACAGCTGCTGCAAAGATTAATGCGGGTACCACAGAGAGTAGCCACAAACCACAAATGACAGCTAATGACTGAATACTTGGAATAGCCACTAAGCCCAACACTCCAAACCCTGCTGCATCGGTAATAATAGCTGCCGTACTGGGTACCAATAATAGTGCCAACCCATCTCGCGTTACTTCTCGGCAATCGGTTGGGCGAACCTCACAAGCATCTATATTATCTAAAATACGGGTGGTAAATTGCACCCCGTGCGATA
>JAHRWG010000179.1 GCA_019090295.1 Cycloclasticus sp.
ACAACTGGTAGAAAGAATCAAACCCGTCGCTAAACGCACTCAAAGACCCGGTGTCATGTCTGGGCTAGGTGGATTTGGCTCTTTATATGAACTGCCCTTTGATCAGTACAAAAAGCCCGTTTTAGTCTCCGGTACAGACGGCGTTGGCACTAAATTAAAACTTGCTATGATGCTTGAAAAGCACGATACCATCGGCATCGATTTAGTCGCTATGTGTGTTAATGATATTATCGTAACCGGTGCGGAGCCTTTATTTTTTCTTGACTACTACGCAACTGGCAAACTTAACTTAGATGTTGCGACAGACGTTATTAGCGGAATTGGAAAAGGTTGCGAGCTCGCAGGCGCTGCTTTGGTGGGTGGTGAAACAGCTGAAATGCCTGGGATGTATGAAGGCGAGGATTATGACTTAGCTGGCTTCAGTGTTGGTATCGTAGAAAAAGACAATATCATAGACGGCTCCAATGTCGCTGTCGGCAATACCCTTATAGGCTTAGCCTCATCAGGCGCACACTCCAATGGCTACTCCCTCATTCGGAAAGTTATTGAGCGACAAGATAACTTGGATCAAATAATTGGTGGCATTTCTCTTACCGAGGCTCTCCTCGAGCCCACTCGAATTTATGTTAAGTCCCTATTAGCACTGATTGCCAAACACCCCGTTAATGCCTTTGCCCACATAACCGGCGGTGGCATCACAGAAAATTTACCACGCGTTTTACCAGAGAACACCTGCGCCAATATAATGTTGGGCAGCTGGCCAACACCCCCTCTATTTGACTGGCTTCAAGAAGAGGGCAATATTAGCGACGAAGAGATGCTTAAAACATTCAACTGCGGCATTGGCATGGTCGTATGTGTCCAACAAGAAGATGCTCCAGCTGTATTGGCTCAGTTAAAACTAACCGGAGAAGACGCTTTTATTATCGGAGATATTGCTCCAGCAAAAGGCGAACCTTACGTTAACTATCAATAATTTAAAATGAATAGTGACTACCGTATTGTCGTTTTGCTCTCTGGCTCTGGCACGACACTTCAATCCATTATTGATGCCAACCTACCCGCAAATATTTCAGCGGTTATCAGCAATAAGGTTGGCGTCATAGGGCTAACTCGAGCCAAAAGTGCTGGCATTCCAACTCATGCTCTAGAGCACACCAATTACCCCACACGTGAAGATTTTGACCGTGACTTGAAAGAGCTTATTGATCAATATAAGCCCGATTTAGTTGTTTTAGCAGGCTTTATGCGGATATTAAGCAGCGATTTTGTTAATCATTACTATGGCAAACTGATCAATATCCACCCTTCCTTGCTACCAAAATACAAGGGCACGAAAACACACCAGCGAGTCATTGATCAAGGTGAGCCCCTTCATGGCAGTAGCGTTCACTTTGTTACCTCAGAGCTTGATAGTGGGCCTATTTTACTCCAAGCTAGACTACCGGTGCTGTCTAGCGACTCGACAGGTAGCCTTGAGTTACGCGTCAAAGCCAAAGAGCATATTATCTACCCTACAGCCATTAGTTGGCTGGCAGAAGGCCGCATCCACTTAGATGGAAATGACATTTATATGGATGGGAAGAAGATGGCAGGCCCAGTGGTAATCGACTACATGTAAGTATGTTTCATGACTCCCTTCGCTAAAAGCATCACCCTTCTTTCTTTTGGCCTCCTTCTTTGCCTGGCCAGCACTTGCTCATGGGCCAAGAAAACTATCCCACTTTTTAACGCCCAGTACACCCTACACCATAACTCATTTGAAATAGGCCAAGTTGCTCTGAGCGTAAAGCAGTTAAGTGAGCAGCACACATACCAACTCACATCCACCACTACAAACAGTGGAATAACTAGATTTTTTCGTGATGATGAAGTTCTTGAAGTCAGCCAATTTAACGTATCGGGCAATCAATTAAAAGCCCACTCTTATCTTTTGAAAAAGGACTGCAGATCAGAGCAAAAAGAGACCCGAGTGAGCTTTAACTGGGAACAAATGCATGTTGTTAACACCACCAATGAACACAGTTGGAACATGTCCATCAACGGCAGTGAGATAGACAAGGCCTTAATGCAAGTTGCTCTCATGTTGGATTTAAATACGTCCACAGGCAGCCTAACTTACCAAGTTGCCGACGGCGGCAGACTTAAGCAGTACACATTTACTCCGTTGGCCCGAGAACAAATTAAGGTCAACGACACACTTTATGACAGTATTAAGCTGGCCCGTAAAAAAGATGACAAGCCACTTATTACGACCTATTGGTGCGCGACCGCTTTACATAATTTACCCGTTTTAATTCAACGAAAAAAAACATACGGGCTCTTTGAAATGCGCCTTAAATCAGCGATCTTCAATCATTAAGCCTTAGGTAAGGTCACGCCTGTTTGGCCTTGGTATTTTCCTGCACGGTCACCGTACGAGGTTTCACACACCTCATCGGCACCTAAAAACAAAATTTGTGCGACACCCTCATTCGCATAAATTTTAGCTGGAAGCGGTGTTGTATTAGAAAACTCCAAGGTCACATGCCCTTCCCACTCGGGCTCCAGCGGCGTTACGTTGACAATAATTCCGCAACGCGCATAAGTGGATTTGCCGAGACAGATGGTCAGAACATTGCGCGGAATGCGGAAGTACTCAACCGTCCTAGCCAGTGCAAACGAATTAGGTGGAATAATGCAAACGTCCGACTTAATGTCAACGAAGCTGTTGTCGTCAAAGTTTTTTGGGTCAACAACTGCCGAGTTGATATTAGTAAAAATTTTAAACTCATTGGAGCACCGAATATCATAGCCATAGCTTGATGTTCCGTAAGATATCACTCGCCCTTCTTTCGAATCACGAACTTGTCCCGCCTCAAACGGCTCAATCATTTTCTTTTCTTCCGCCATACGGCGGATCCAGCGGTCCGACTTAATACCCATGAGTCACCTTATTTATTAATCATAATATTGGGGGTTTTAGCGCTAAAATCTTTAGCTTTAACCGATAGCGCCGCCGTCAATTTCCTAGCCATCTCACGGTATATTTCGGCTATCCGCCCTTCTGGCTCTGCAGCAACCGTTGGTGTGCCCTTATCAGCACTGAGTCGAATAGAAATATCTAATGGCAGAGCTCCTAAAAACTCCACGCCATACTCTTGCGCCATTGTCTCACCACCACCTTGCCCGAAAATAGCTTCTTCATGAGCACAATTTGAGCAAATATGCATACTCATATTTTCAATCAAGCCCAACACCGGTATACCCACCTTTTCAAACATTTTCAGGCCTTTTTTTGCATCAATTAATGCAATATCCTGTGGAGTCGTCACAATAACCGAACCAGCAACAGGCACTGTTTGTGACAGTGTTAGATGAATATCTCCCGTACCTGGAGGCATATCAATAATGAGATAATCCAAATCATCCCAATTTGTATCATTAAGTAACTGTCCCAATGCCTGTGTCACCATTGGGCCTCGCAAAATCATCGGCGTGTCATCATCAACTAGAAACCCTACAGACATCACTTGAAGACCATGCCCTTCCATTGGTTGAATAGACTTACCATCGGGCGAGCTAGGTTGCCCACTGACACCTAACATTGTAGGCTGACTTGGACCATAAATATCTGCATCTAATATACCAACCCTAGCGCCTTCAGCCAGCAATGCCAACGCCAAATTAACAGAGGTTGTCGACTTACCAACTCCGCCCTTTCCTGATGCCACAGCGATCATATTTTTAACGCCATTCATTGGCTTAATGCCTTTTTGAACCACATGCGGCTTAATCAACCAACTGATGGTTATTTGCGCCTTCTCAACGCCTTCAAGCGTTTCTAAGTAATCACCGAGCTCACGTTCTAGTTCACTTTTTATTCCAGCAGCAGGGTAGCCTAAAACGAGCTCAACTTGTAAGTCACCATTAACCAGCGATAGGTTTTTCAAGGCCTTATTCGTTAAAATACTTTGCCCAGTTAACGGGTCTGAAAAGCCTCTTAAATGTTGCTCTATAACTTCTTTTGATAATTCACTCATCTTAACTCCGGCTAGTTTCACACTAAAACGAGATATTCTATACGCTTATACCCCCATTTGGCTAATGATTAGAAGACAAGCACCCAGTACTAAATTGCCTTTTAAAATAATATGCGGCATTATAAGCCCATAAAATTTTGATTAAATAATGGATTATAAGAGGTTTTATGCACATTTTAATTGTTGATGATGTCGCTGAAAATATTCAAGTTGCAATGAGCACTCTTGAAGAGGATGGCTATTCTTTTTCTTTTGCAACTCAAGGAAGCGAAGCGTTAAAGATAATTGAGCGAGACGCAAAGCAGTTAGACCTGATTTTGCTGGATATTATGATGCCAGAGATGGATGGCTTTTCTGTTTGTGAAAAGGTGAAGAAAAACCCTCTAACTGCAACCATTCCCATTATTTTTCTAACCGCAAAAACAGATATTGACGCCATTAGCAAGGGTTTTTCGCTCGGCGCGGTCGATTACATCACCAAACCTTTCCATACTGAGGAACTCGTAGCCAGAGTTAAAACCCACACAGAACTGTACAAGGCCAAAAAGCTACTTCAACAAAATAACATCAATCTAAATCAAAAGGTTAAGTTTGAACACAAGCGGTTATTAACTGAACTCGAAGATAGCCAAAAAGAAATGATTTGGGTACTGACTGAACTGATGGAGTCAAACTCTGATGAAACGGGTCGGCATGTCAGGCGTGTATCAGAACTATCTGCACTACTCGCTCACCACCACCCCTCATTGACCGATGAAGATGTCGAGGTCATCCGCTATGCCTCGCCTATGCATGATATTGGCAAGCTGACCATCCCTCATGACATTCTACATAAACCCGGTCGATATACTGAAGACGAGTTCTGTGCCATGAAACAACACACAACCAATGCCTACCAATTACTCTGCGGCTCCAACCGAAAGCTGATGAATGCTGCGGCCATTATTGCCCATGAACACCATGAAAAGTGGAATGGTAAAGGCTACCCGCGGGGCTTAAAAGACACCAATATTCACATTTATGGCCGCATTGTTGCCCTAGCAGATGTATTTGATGCGCTAACCCATGCTAGAAGTTATAAGCCTGCTTGGAATATCAATGAGGTACTCGCTTATATCAAAGAGCACGATGGCACTCAATTTGACCCTGAACTGGTTGCTATCCTTGAGGCAAACCTAGATGACTTCATCAAAGTCATTGAA
>JAHRWG010000375.1 GCA_019090295.1 Cycloclasticus sp.
CCTGTTGAACCTGATGTATAGATCACATAAGCCAAGTTAGAAGACTCTTGTTGCGCAGTTCGCTCAAGGTTATGTAATGGAAAAGCTTGAAGTGCTTGTTGATGTTTTTCACTATCCAGAGCAAATACCTTAACGGTTTCGGACAATTCAATTGCGTCAGTTAAACCGCTATGAGTGACTAAATGAGTTAACCCGGTATCCTGCAGCATATATTCTAAACGTGCCTGCGGATAACTCGGATCCAGTGGCACATAAGCCCCCCCTGCCTTCAAGATCCCCAGAATGCCAACCACCATTTCCAGGCTTCGCTCAACACAAATACCCACCAACGTTTCAGCTTCCACGCCTTGCTCTCGAAGATAATGGGCGAGTCGATTCGACGCTTCATTCAGCTCTTGATAAGTCAGCTCTTTGTCTTCAAACACCACCGCGATATTATCCGGGTTTTGTTCAACCTGCATCTCAAACAATTCATGGATCAATTTATCTTGCGGATAGTCGACTTGCGTATCATTCAGCTCGTGAACCAGATAATGAGTTTCTTCTTTCGACAACATCTCTACATCATTCACCCGCATTGTTTCTGGCGATGTCGACGCGGCTAAGCTGAGGAGTAATTGCTTTAGATGGGGGGTGAATTGACTTAACGCCGTTTCGGTGAATCCCTTCTTTTGTGCTTCCAGTTTAATGGATAAGGTTTGCCCAAGGTGCGTCGTTAAACTTAATCCATAATTGGTGCCTTCAAACGTTTGAATCCCGGCCACCTTCAGCTTGGCTTTTGAGGCCGACTCCCCTATCGCGTCATCCACCGGATAGTTCTCAAAGACCATCAAGCTATTAAATAAGCCCTGACTAACCGGCGCCAATTGTTGGATCTCATTCAGCGGTAAATAATTATATGCCTCTCGTTCAACCAATTGCCGGTGAAGTTGTTGCAACCAATCTTTAACGGTCTGTTTAACATGAACATCAACCACCACCGGCAGTGTATTGATAAACAATCCCACCATCTGCTCAACACCCGAGAGCTCGGGCGGGCGCCCTGAAGTCGTTGCCCCAAAGACAACTTGCGCCTCACCACTATACCGTGAAAGCAACAATCCCCAAGCCGCCTGCACTATCACGTTGACGGTGGTTTGGGTTGACCGCGCCAAAGCTTGTAGCTGCTGAGTTTGTGTATCGGTAAGACTGAGTGTCTGTTGATACACGCCAAGTAATTCAGTTTCTTTTTCTTCCGGACGATTAACCGCTAAAGGGAGTGGTGTCATCCCTTCAAGAGCACTCAACTGCTCAGCCCAAAATGCCTTGGCATCATCCTGCGATTGCGCTGCAAGCCAAACCGCATAGTCTCGATAAGAATTAACCGGAGTTAGCTTAATAGTCTCGCCTTGACTAAGCGCCTGGTAACAAGCAACCATTTCACCAAACACTAATGGTAAACACCAACCATCCAGTAAGGCATGATGGTGAGACCAAATCACTTGATGCTTCCCAGGGCCAAGTTTGAGCACCGTCATCCGCATTAATGGCGCTTGCGATGGCTCAAAACCTTTTCGTTTATCCGCTAATCGAATAACTTCTATTTTGTCCTGTTGCGCTTTCCCATCAAGCTTTGATAAATCCTCAAACCGCCAAGGTAATTCTACTTCTCGATAAACCAACTGGTGAGCATTCCCGACTTCCAATCCCACAAACGCGGTTCGAAAAATAACATGCCGTTCCACAACTTGCTGCCAAGCCTGCTGAAAGCAATCGACATTCAAGTCTTTAAATGTCAGTAAGGTTTGAGTCACATAGCGGCCTTGCTCTAGCAGACTATGAAATAATAATCCCTGTTGCATCCCGGTTGCCGGATACAAATCCTCAACGTTTTCATCCGTCTCAACCTGCCATTGCGCTAACTCTTGAGAGCTCGTTTGCGCCAATGGAAAATCCGAGGGACTATAACGCCCCCAAGGCGTACTCACGCAATGCGCAATCAACGCTTCTAACCCTGATGCAAATGCATCCATTAATGATTGCATCGCTGCAGGAGCGTATTGACTCTTATCAAAGCTCAAACCAAAGCTCAAACAGCCGCCACTGACCATGCCATTGATGGACAGCGGGTGTACCGCTTTTCGCGCCATACTCATGCTCTGCCCTGAAGACTCTTTGGCGACTTTTAAATACGTCTCCGCATTCACCACCTGGTCAAACTGCCCGAGATAGTTAAACACCAACTCTGATGCCGGTAGCTCCTTAAACTCATCAACCCCCCTCAGCTCACTCAAAACGCCAAAGCCAATTCCACGATGTGGGATCGCTCGATACTGCTCTTTAACCGCACAAATGATATCCGCCAGTGAATCACCGTGTGTCAGCGATAAGGTTAATGGATACACACTGGTGAACCAACCAACGGTACGACTTAAATCTATTTCGTCAGTGAGCGTTTCTCGACCATGACCTTCTAAATCAATCCGGAGCGCCCTCTCATCACTCCACTGATGAAACCCTAACAATAAACCGGCCAGCAGTAACTCGTTAACCTGTGTTCGATAAGTGGCATTGCATTGACTCAGTAACTGTTCAGTTTGGGCCGCGGTTAGCCGTAAGTGGGCCTGTCCTATTCCCGTTTCTCTCGGCGTTATACTGTGATTGACGGGCAAATCGGCTAAACGTTTGACCGGGAGCGAAAAGGAGTCTAACCAGTAACTTTGCTCTTGGTGTAAAAGCTCGCTCTGACTATAGTCAGATAAAAAATGACCCCACTGCTGATAAGAAGAGGTTTTCGCTGGCAGTGTTAACGTTGAACCAGATAACCACTGCCCATACAAGCGCTCAATATCTTCCAAGATTATCCGCCAGGAAACCCCATCAACCACCAGGTGATGGATCACCAATAATAATCGACCCGTTTCGTCTCCTTGCGGCTCGGGTTTTATATAAGCCGCTTTGAGTAATACCCCGTCTTCTGGCTTTAAGCTCTGTTGAATTTGGTTGGCATAATCTTCTATGCCACTATAAGACGCGTCACTCCATGATTTGACTTCGAGCAATTTGGCTAACAAGCTTTCGGTTAATGGCGGATGACTGGCTTGCCAGTCACCCGCTTCCCGCTTAAAACACAATCTCAAACTATCATGTTGAGTAACCAAGGTTTTAATGATGACTGTTAATGCTTCTGCTGAAAAATCTTTCGGGGTGGTTAACATCACCGCCTGGTTAAAGTGATGCAGATCAATTTCATCTTTAAAAAATTGTCGCTGGATCGGTAACAGCCTCAAAGCGCCGGTCACTTCACCTTGGGGGGAAAGCACCTGACTACCACTTTTCGAGACCTTGGCTAACAATCGGATGGTTTGCGCATTAAATAAATCTTTAACACTGAAATACAATCCTTGTTGCGCCGCTCGCGAAACAACTTGAATGGAAAGGATCGAATCACCGCCCAGCTCAAAGAAATTCGCGGTGACGCTAATAGACGCTTCATCTAACTTGAGCAACTTCGCCCAGATTTTAGCTAACGTTTTTTCGGTTTCACTTTCCGGCGCGACATATTCCCCTTGCAGTAAAGTCCCATCTGGCGCCGGCAGCGCTTTTTTATCGACCTTGCCATTCGCGGTCAGCGGGAATGCCTCCAATATCACAAAGTTTGAGGGCACCATATAATCCGGTAACGTTTGTTGCAAGCCGTCCCGAAGCGCGTTGACAAACACGATTTCATCTAATACCTCATCCACCTTTGTCACCACGTAAGCCACCAGCCGTTTTTGGCCCGGCTCATCTTCTCGCGCTAGTACCAGGCAGGAAACTACAGCCTCACGCTTCGATAACGCACTTTCGATTTCGCCCAGCTCGATTCGATACCCCCTGAGCTTCACCTGATCATCCATTCGGCCCATGAACTCCAGATTGCCATCCGGCAAATAACGCACTAAATCCCCGGTCTTATATAAACGCTCTTGTGGATCATCACTAAAGGGGTTTTGGATAAATTTTTCTTTGGTCAATTCCGGTTGGTTGAGATACCCCCTCGCTAAACCGGCTCCGCCGATGAATAGTTCGCCTGCAGCACCCATAGGACAGCAGCCAAAATTATTGTTTAGCACCAAAAGTTTAATGTTTTGTATTGGCTTACCGATTGGCACAGTCTGTTGTTCATTCAACGCTCCGCAATTAAAATTACTGACATCAATTGCTGCTTCGGTTGGACCATACAGATTATGAAGCTTTACATGATGGGCCCGTTCCTGCATTGTTTTAATATCAGCAACTTCTAACGCCTCACCACTACAAAATACATAGCGAAGGCTTTCAGGGAATTCTATTAACGGAGTATCAAGATAGGCGCGAAGCATTGGTGGTACGAAATGAATTACCGAAATTTGTTGTTGCAAAATGAGATCTTTCAGATATTCTCGATCTTTATGTCCATTTGGTTTTGCTATGACGAGTCTTGCTCCATATCCTAACGTCCACACAAACTCCCAGACTGAAACATCAAAACAATAAGGCGTCTTCTGTAAAACCCGATCTGTTACTTTTAACTGATAAGTTTTTTGCATCCAATCTATACGATTAAGCAAACTTCGATGTTCTATCATCACGCCTTTCGGTTTTCCGGTTGAACCTGAAGTGTGAATTACATAAGCTAAATTCGATGAGTTTTGGTTGTCCGTAAGTTCAAGGTTACTGCTTGGATAAGTCTGAACTTTCTTCCGAAAAGCCAAAGTATCCAATTCAATCACGTTAATATTTTCTGCAAGTTCCAAAGCGACTTTTAAGTCAGATTGAGTCAGTAGATGTTTTATGTCTGTGTCTTCTAATAAGTATTCTAAACGTGCCTGCGGATAACTCGGATCCAGTGGCACATAAGCCCCCCCTGCCTTCAAGATCCCCAGAATGCC
>JAHRWG010000180.1 GCA_019090295.1 Cycloclasticus sp.
GCATGGGGATTGTTTTTATTTATTCTGTTATTGGCGGCATGAAAGGGATTACTTACACCCAAGTGGCTCAATATGTTGTTTTAATTTGCGCCTACTCTGTGCCAGCTTTTTTTATGGCCTTCCAACTAACCGCCAACCCCATTCCTCAGCTTGCCTTGGGCGCTCAACTGAGTGATGGCTCCGGCTTTTTGTTGGATGCACTGGATAACACATTAATTGACCTAGGTTTTTCGTCTTACACAGAGCCGTTTAATGATAAGTCCATGGTTGATATGCTCGCCATTACCCTAGCTCTAATGGTTGGTACAGCTGGCTTGCCACATGTACTGGTTCGATTTTTTACCGTGCCTAAGGTCTCCGATGCACGAAAATCTGCAGGCTGGGCCCTTATTTTTATCGCCCTTCTTTACACAACTGCACCAGCCGTTGGTTCACTTAGCCGCTTAAATATTATTAATAGCATTAATGGCCCTGATAATGTCGGTACCACATACCTCAACATGCCTACATGGTTTAAAACCTGGGAAAAATCCGGTCTGCTTGCTTGGTTCGACCATAATCAAGATGGGAAATTGCAATATGCTGCAGGCTCTGCATTCCAAGGCAAACCCAGCTTTGATGGCTCTAAAGTAGGTGAGTTAGGCCAACGACTAACAATCAACCCATCAGACGGGCAGGTTGTAAATGGTGCGCCATTTGCTAACGAAGTTTATATTGACCCAGACATTATGGTGCTGGCCAGCCCAGAAATTGCGCAACTGCCTAACTGGGTCATTGCACTGATTGCAGCTGGCGGTGTTGCAGCTGCGCTATCCACAGCAGCTGGTTTATTATTGGTTATTTCAGCCAGTATTTCTCACGACCTTTTAAAAAGCACCTTTATGCCCAAAATTAGTGAAAAATCGGAATTACGTGCTGGGCGAATTACCTCAGCGTTTGCTATTTTAATAGCTGGTTACTTGGGCCTTCATCCACCCGCTTTTGTTGCTCAAGTGGTGGCTTTTGCTTTTGGCCTAGCGGCTTCATCCTTATTTCCCGCCCTTGTTATGGGCGTGTTTAATAAACGAATGAATAAATGGGGCGCAATGGGTGGCATGCTGGCTGGCCTTACTTTTACCCTCGCCTATATTATTTATTTTAAAGGTATTTTTATTCAGCCGTTAGCGAGCAATGTGCCGGACAATTGGCTTTTTGGTATTTCACCTGAAGGCATTGGCTCAGTAGGCATGCTCATTAACTTTACTGTTGCCTACTGCATTTCTAAATTCACCCCGCCACCACCACAAAGCGTGCAAAACATGGTGGAAAGAATTCGCTTACCTAATGCCGCCACCGCGGCTCACGAGCACTAACGATGGCACTCACCACGATCTGGGTCGATGCCGACGCATGCCCCATTGTTATCAAAGATATTTTGTTTCGTGCCGCCGAGCGTACCGAAACACAAACAACCTTAGTGGCCAACCAAGCCATACGTATTCCCCCCTCACGCTATATTTCCTTTTTGCGTGTCACCCAAGGGTTTGATGTAGCCGATAATGAAATTGTCAAGCGACTACAAGCCGGCGACTTGGTGATTACCGCTGATATTCCTTTAGCCGCCGATGTTATTGAAAAAGGCGGTCTCGCACTCAACCCGCGTGGGGAACTTTATACCCAGGAAAACATAAAGGAGCGCCTTACTATGCGTGATTTCATGGAAACCATGCGCTCTAGCGGCATCCAAACAGGTGGGCCACCGCCTCTCAATAAATCCGATCGACAAGCCTTTGCTAATCAATTAGATAAGCTGCTCTCACAAGCTTGAATGTTGGCGTATAATTGCGCTTTCTTAGAACCGAATGATCAGGAAAAACCATGCCTAAAGCCAGTGAGTTAAAATGTGGAATGGCCGTCGAGGTAAATGATGAGCCTTATGTGGTCAAAAATATAGAAGTACGCAACCCCTCATCACGCGGCGCATCAACCTTATATAAGGTGCGTTTCAACCACCTTAAAACCAAGCAAAAACGTGATGATAGCTTCAAAGGTGATGACTTTCTAAAGGATCTCGACTGCGAGCGTTCAAAGCTCCAGTATAGCTATCAAGATGGTGACAGCTATACCTTTATGAACTTGGAAAGCTACGATCAATACACCGTCGACAGCAGCGATATTGAGGAACAGATTTGTTATTTGTCTGAAGGCCTTGAAGGTATCGTCGGAATTTTACTAGACGATGCTTTGGTCGCTCTGGAGCTGCCCGCTAGCATTAGTTTACAAATTGTTGATACCGCACCTGGGCTTAAAGGTGCATCAGCAACGTCACGCACCAAACCAGCCACCTTAACAACGGGCCTAGAAGTTCAAGTGCCCGAGTATATTGATAATGACGAACTAATAAAAATAAATACCAGTACTGGCAAGTTTATGTCACGTGCTTAAACAGGAGATCTAAATGAATCGTATTGAAGCAATTAAAAATAATTCCTCTATCAATGTTGAAACCGTCATTGAGCTTATCGACAGTCTTTATGATTACCACCCTGTTGATTTTAAAAATGGCGACGTCGTTAATAAAGCCGGCACCAATGACATCACCTGTAAATTATTTGCTTTTGCAAAGCTCAATGCATTTACCCAAGAACAAACTCTCGCCTGTTTTGGGCACTATTATCAAGACGTTATTGATACACCTGATGCAACGGATCACCAAAACATTCGCAACTTTATGCAACATAGCTGGGATGGCGTAAGCTTTTCAGGCACTGCATTAACTGAAAAATAAACCTCAATGCCAAATAAAAACTTTTCTACGTTAGCCCTCGCCCCTGCTCAGCTTAAAAACTTGAGCAGTCTAGGTTATCAGCAGATGACACCGATACAGGCACAAAGCCTTCCATCGATACTAAAAGGCAAAGACGTGATTGCCCAAGCCAAAACAGGTAGCGGCAAAACCGTTGCTTTTGGCGTGGGGTTACTGGAAAAGATAAACCCGCGTTTTTTTGGCACTCAAGCGTTAATACTTTGCCCCACAAGGGAGCTAGCAGACCAAGTCGGTAAAGAACTTCGTAAACTGGCTCGCAGCGTGCCCAATATTAAGCTGGTTTTATTGTGTGGCGGTAAGCCTTTTGGCCCACAAGTTGGCTCCCTAGAACATGGTGCACATATTATTGTTGGCACACCAGGACGAATCCAAGATCATTTGCGCAAAAGAACCATGAAACTGGATCAATTGAAAACCTTAGTTCTCGATGAGGCCGATAGAATGCTCGACATGGGGTTTTCTGATGTCATGGCCGACATTATTAAGCAAACACCTAAGTCACGACAAACCTTGTTATTTTCAGCCACCTATCCTGATGAAATTAAACAGATGTGCCACTCTATTCAGCGTGACCCTGTGTCCATTACCGTTGAGTCTAATCATCAAGAAAGCGTTATAGAGCAGTTGTTCTACGAAGTTAAGCGGCATGAGCGCAAGCAAACCCTGTTAGGTTTATTTGAGCACTACCAGCCTAAAACAGCGGTTGTTTTTTGCCATACCAAGGCACAATGTGCAGAAATGGCCGATTTCCTGTGTGAAAACGATATTGAATCGTTGGCCATTCATGGCGATCTAGACCAGCGTGAGCGTGACCAAGTACTGGTGCGTTTTGCTAATAATAGTTGCTCGGTCTTAGTGGCAACAGACGTTGCAGCGCGTGGGCTAGATATTAAGTCTCTAGAAATGGTTATTAACTATGAACTACCACGTGACCCTGAAATTTACGTGCACCGCATTGGCCGTACCGGCCGTGCAGGGGAAAAAGGCCTTGCCATGAGCCTGTTTACTGAGAATGAGCAAGTTCGCATTAATGCCATTGAGCAATATCAAAACAAACCTTGCATCATTGATAGTCCGCAGTCTTTAGACCGCGATAGCCAATTCAAGCTATACCCACCCATGGTGACCATTCAAATAGATGGTGGCCGTAAAGACAAAGTTCGTCCCGGTGACATATTAGGTGCATTAACCGGTGATGCCGGCTTACAGGGTTCTCAAATTGGTAAAATTGATATTTTTGATCGCTCTAGTTATGTTGCTCTTGAGCACGACATTGTTCGCCAAGCACTCAACTACTTAGCCAATGGCAAAGTTAAAGGTCGCCCAGCGAAAGCACGCAAAGTCAGATAAAAACCTTTATACCTCGTTAACTCCTGTATCCAGTTACGTTTATACGTAACTGGATACAGATTGTGCCTCGTTAAGCTACCCATTCGTTTTGCGTCTCGGTGGGCTAATAACTTAAAAAGGTCACTATGCTTATAAAAAGCACCCTTCATAACAACTGCTAATGCTGCAAGTGCACAGCAGTCTGCTATAATTCCAGCCCACTCAAATTGCTCCACCCAATGCCTCATGTTCCAATTACTCATTTCTCGTTCTAAAAGCCTTAAAAACGATCTGCTATCAGGTTTAACCGTTGCCCTTGCTCTGGTGCCCGAGGCGGTTGCGTTTGCATTTGTGGCCGGTGTTGAGCCCTTAGTTGGCTTATACGCGGCCTTTATGGTTGGGCTTATTACTGCCGCCATTGGTGGTCGCCCTGGCATGATCTCTGGCGCCACGGGTGCTTTAGCCGTGGTTATGGTGAGCTTGGTGGCTGTTCATGGGGTTGAATACCTCTTTGCAACCGTTGTACTGATGGGCTTTTTACAAATATTGGCAGGCGTTTTTAAGCTTGGTAAATTTATCCGCCTCGTGCCTCACCCCGTTATGCTTGGCTTTGTGAATGGGCTAGCCATTGTTATTTTCATGGCCCAACTTCAGCAATTCCAATTTCTAGACACCGTCACTGGCAAACTTACTTGGTTACCCAACGATAAAATGACCCTTATGCTTGGTATGGTCGCTTTAACGATGGCTATTATTCATTTCCTACCAAAATTGACCAAGGCAGTTCCTTCATCATTAGCGGCTATTGTGACTATCGTCGCCATTTCCATTGGCCTTGATATGGACTTACGCACCGTACAAGATGTGCTTAAAGACATGACTGGTGACCCAATGGCCACCATCGCTGGTGGCTTACCTCAGTTCCATATCCCTATGGTTGAGCTTAACCTTGAAACACTTAAGGTTATTTTTCCTTACGCGCTTATTCTTGCCGCTATTGGTTTAATAGAATCATTATTAACCCTCACGTTGATCGATGAGATGACCGAAACACGTGGTCGAGGCAATAAAGAGTGTATCGGCCAAGGCGTTGCAAACGTCACTACTGGTTTTTTCGGCGGCATGGGTGGTTGTGCAATGATCGGCCAAAGTATGATCAACATTAACTCGGGTGGTCGTGGTCGTGCTTCTGGTATCTCTGCCGCCTTGTTCCTGCTAGCCTTTATTTTATTTGGCTCATCATTGATTGAAATGATCCCTGTTGCAGCCCTTGTTGGGGTGATGTTTATGGTGGTACTCGGTACATTCGAGTGGGCCAGTTTCCGTTTATTAGGGCGTATCCCTCTATCCGATACCCTTGTAGGTATCACCGTAGCAGTCGTCACCGTATTAACTGACCTGGCCATTGCGGTGGTTGTTGGCGTTATTATTTCAACCTTGGTCTTTGCTTGGAAACACGCTAAGCATATGCACATTGACGTAGAAGAAAAGGATGGCGTTAAAGTTTACAAACCTATCGGCCCCTTATTCTTTGCCTCTATTCATAATTTCCGTGAACAGTTTGATCCAAACAATGACCCGCAAGAGGTTATTATTGATTTTGCACGCTCTCGTGTGTCCGACCATTCAGGCATTGAAGCCATTGACGCCCTTGCTGAACGCTACTTAAAACTAGGTAAAAACCTACACCTAAGGCACCTAAGCCCCGAATGTAGAGGTTTATTGCATAAGGCCAAAGACTTAATTGAAGTCAATGTCATTGAAGATCCTAAATATGCCGTCGCTGATGATAAGCTGGCTTAAACCGTCAGCTCTATAGTTTAGGGCCTAGGTTACGATTAGCAGAAAGCCCAACAAAACTGGCCCTATGCGTTCCAGCTATATAGACGCTTGAACGCACTTGATAACGCCATAATCGTGTTCTTCTTCTAATGCCTCATAAATGGGCTTAATTCGGCCTTTTGATTCATCTTCCAATGACTCGATGGTTAATACAATTTCTTGGTATTCAACATCATCCAAGGTGAGCACCTCACGCACGTCAAGCAAGCCCACTTCTATAGCATCGGCCAAATGGCCATATATCGTGTTCACTTTTGAGTCCCGTTGAGCGGCAATTTGCTCAATCGTTACACCCTGCTGGTATAAAATAAGGCTTTCGTTAACGGTGGCACTCAGTCGGTTATTCAGCAGTTCATTTAATGGGTATTTGGCAATTTCAGCTAAAAATGCAGCCCCATAACGTTTAATTTTTTGATCACCGACCCCTGAAATATAGCGCATATCAGCTTCGCTCAACGGGCGTTTTTTTACCATTTCTTGTAGCGTGGCATCATGAAAAATAACATACGGTGGCACACCACTTTTTTCTGCCAGTTGGGTTCTCAAGCCACGCAAGGCTTCCCATAAGGGCACATCCTGTGGCCGTACCGGACTCTTCTTACTTTTTTCGCGCGTAACGCTGGTATCTTTGGTTTGCTTTCTAAGTTCTAAGACCTGTTCACCACGTAAGACTGGGCGACACTTTTCGGTTAACCGAAGTGCACCATGCCTTTCCGCATCAACGTTAATATAGCCTAAGGCCACTAATTGCCTAAACAGGGTTCGCCACTCGGCCACACTCAGTTCTGTGCCAATGCCAAACGTACTGAGCTTATCGTGCCCGTTTTGGCTGATCCGGTCATCCGCTTTACCCAGTAAGATGTCGATCATATAGTTCACCCCAAAACGCTGCTCGGTGCGATAAATCGTCGATAACACTTTTTGTGCGGCAATGCTGCCATCCCATTTTTCGGGTGGGCTTAGGCAGTTATCACAATGCCCACACTGCTCTTGCGAATCTTGATCAAAATAATGTAATAAGGCGTGACGACGGCAGGCAATTAGTTCGCATAACCCTAGCATCGCTTCCAGTTTATTATGCTCAACCCGTTTATGTGCAGCATCGGCGTTAGAGTTTTGCATAAATTGACGCAAGGTTAAAACATCTTGAAGCCCGTAGGCCATCCAAGCATTGGCAGGCTCTCCATCTCGCCCTGCACGCCCTGTTTCTTGATAATAGGCTTCAATACTTTTCGGTAAACTGAGGTGCGCCACAAAACGAACATCGGGCTTGTCGATTCCCATGCCAAAGGCAATGGTCGCAACAATAATCACCCCTTCTTCGCGTAAAAATCGTTGCTGGTTTTGCTGCCGGACATCTTGCGGTAGCCCCGCGTGGTATGGCAGCGCAAGCCGGCCTTGTTCTGCTAGCCATTCAGCCGTCGCTTCAACCTTTTTGCGTGACAAGCAATAGACAATTCCGGCATCCTCGGGGTGGTTGTCTTGCAAAAATCGCCATAGGCGAAGCTTGGGATTGTTTCCTTCAGAAATAGCATAATGAATATTTGGCCGATCAAAGCTATTAATAAATACTCGCGCTTCTGATAACTGCAGCTGGGTAATAATTTCATCGCGCGTTCGCTGGTCTGCCGTTGCGGTTAGAGCAATTCTAGGCGTATAGGGGAAGCGTTCATGCAATATTTTAAGCTGTTGGTACTCTGGCCTAAAATCATGCCCCCACTGCGAGACACAGTGCGCTTCATCAATCGCAAACAAAGCAATCTGGCAGCGCTCAAGCATCGACAGCATAAACTCATTTAATAAACGCTCAGGTGCGACATACAATAAATCTAATTCACCTTGCATCAATTGCTGCTCTACCTCACGCGCTTGCGCGGCTTGCAGTGTTGAATTCAAATACGCTGCCTTAATACCCAGCTGCTGCAAGGCATCGACTTGATCTTGCATCAGCGCAATTAATGGTGAAACGATAATGGCTGTACCAGGGCGCAAGATAGCGGGGATTTGGTAGCATAATGACTTACCCCCACCCGTTGGCATCAATACGAAGGCATCACGCCCTGCCACCAGTTCATCAATAATCTCATCTTGTGGCGAGCGAAATTGCTCATAACCAAAGGTTGACTGAAGAATACTGAGTGCTGAGTCCATTGCTGATCTATCGACTAAAAAAATCAATTATCGCATAAACGTAACATCGATCGGCTAGACGGTATAATAAGCATTTATTTTCACACTGTTAATCAACCATGCTTAAACTCAATAAAGTGTCACTTAGACGTGGTGCGCGCTTACTCTTTGAAAGTGTCTCATTTACCGTGCATAGCGGACAACGCGTAGGCATTAGTGGTGCAAATGGGTGTGGAAAGTCCAGTTTATTTGCCATGGTACTGAATAAAATTCACGCTGATAGCGGTGATTTTTCACTTCAATCGGGCTTTGTGACCGCACATGTTGCGCAAGAACTGTCGGCAACCGAGCAAGCGGCCATTGAGTTTGTTATTGATGGTGACAAGGAGTTACGTGAGGTACAAGCAAAATTACACTTAGCTGAGCAGCAACAGGATGGTCACCGCAGCGCAGAATTATATGCTGAACTCGACACCATTAACGGCTATACCGCCAATTCCCGCGCAGCCATTTTATTAAACGGCTTGGGCTTTAAGCAAACCGAACTAAATAACCCTGTTTCTAGCTTTTCAGGGGGCTGGCGAGTACGCCTTAATTTGGCCAAGGCACTGATGTGTCGCTCTGACTTATTGTTGCTTGACGAACCAACCAA
>JAHRWG010000181.1 GCA_019090295.1 Cycloclasticus sp.
AATATAAAAAGTCACAAACAGGTGGTTAAACACTGATAAAATAACAACCGTTTGTTTGAATGAATTTTATATTATGCAGCAAGAAAAAGAAACTGAACAACAAATTTTAGACGCGGTTGATAAGTTCTTAATTAAAATAAAACCTACCGTCCATCAGCTCGAAGCAGATGATGAATACCCTGAGGAAATAGTTGCACAAATGCAAGAAATGGGGCTATTTGGAGCAGTTATAGACCCTAAATACGGTGGTCTTGGGCTTTCTGTTAGAACCTATGCCAAAATTGTTGAACGTATTGCATGTGTATGGATGTCGCTAACAGGTGTCTTTAACTCTCATTTAATTATGGCGATGTCAGTTCAACGCTTTGGAACACAACAGCAAAAAGATAAATGGTTACCGTTATTTGCATCAGGTGAAATGCGTGGAGCACTGGCACTAACCGAGGCAAACTGCGGCACTGACCTTCAATCGATACAAACCCATGCGAAACGAGTTGGAAATGATTACCTAATAAACGGCTCAAAAACTTGGATAACCAATAGTTTGCATGGAAGCTGCTTTGCTTTATTGGTTAAAACCAATCCAAACGAAAACCCAGCACATAAAGGAATGAGTCTTTTTATTGCCCCTAAAGGCCCGGGTTTTAAGATGGGTAAGGCATTAAAGAAGTTAGGCTATAAGGGCATTGATACCGCTGAATTCTTTCTGGATAATTACGCCCTCCCCACAGAAAACTTAATTGGATTAGAAGAAGGTCATGGCTTACAACATGCCCTTGGAGCGCTCGCACTTGGCCGTATCAATGTTGCGGCACGTGGTGTTGGTGTGGCATCGGCCGCATTGAAAGACTCTATTCAATATTCACAACTTAGAAAAACCTTTGGCAAGCCGATCTGCCAGCATCAATCTATTCAAATATATTTGGCTGATATGGCGTTACGTGTTGAAGCTGGAAGGCTTTTGGTCGATTCAGCTGCTGTTGCTTTTGATAAGGGGGAACGCTGTGATATGGAAGCTGGGATGGCTAAACTATTCGCAACAGAGGCCGCCATGAAGAACTCCACTGAGGCTTTAAGAATCCATGGGGCTTATGGGTATTCCACAGAATTTAATGTTGAACGGTATTACAGAGACGCCCCATTATTAGCTATTGGAGAAGGAACTAATGAGCTTCAACGAATTATTATTGCTAAGCAATTAATTGAAAAGAATCCCTTATAATACTGACCTTAATTCAATTTACCCCGTAGAAACACAAACACTTATGAGCAATCAACGATTTGAAGGAACCAGCAACTATGTTGCTACCGAAGAGCTAAAAATGGCGGTGAATGCGGCCATCACCTTAGAGCGCCCATTATTGATTAAAGGGGAGCCTGGAACAGGCAAAACACAATTGGCACTTGAGGTGGCAGCATCACTCGATGCGCCATTAATTGAGTGGCATATTAAATCGACCACTAAAGCGCATCAAGGTCTATATGAGTATGATGCTGTGTCACGGTTACGGGATTCGCAGCTAGGTGATGATCGTGTGCATGATATTGCTAACTATATTGTCAAAGGTAAAGTTTGGGAGGCTTTTACGTCTGATAAACGTGCTGTTTTATTAATAGATGAGATTGATAAGGCGGACATAGAATTCCCTAATGATTTATTACAAGAACTCGATCGTATGGAGTTTTTTGTTTATGAGACTAAAGAACTCGTTAAAGCCAAACATAGGCCGTTAATTATCATCACCAGCAATAATGAAAAAGAATTACCGGATGCCTTTTTAAGGCGCTGTTTCTTCCATTACATCCGATTCCCTGATGTTGAAATAATGCGCGAAATTGTAGAGGTTCATTTCCCAGATCTTAAGAAGGATTTATTATCTGAAGCACTCGGTTTATTCTTTGAAGTCCGACAAGCGAATGGCCTTAAGAAAAAGCCATCCACCTCTGAGCTATTAGACTGGATTAAATTACTCTTATCAGAAGACTTAACAGCTGACGCTTTACGCGAAGAAAACAGTGATAATATTTTACCAAAAATGCACGGTGCCTTGCTTAAGAATGAACAAGATGTGCACTTATTTGAACGCTTAGCATTTTTAAATAAACGCCAAAGAAACAGTTAATAGCCCCATGTTTATTCACTTTTTCTTTGATCTTCGCGCAGCTGGCATCCCCGTTAGTATTTCTGAGCTATTGTCATTATTGAGTGCATTAGAGGCAAAAGTAGCCTCTTTTAACATCAATAAGTTCTATTACTTATCTCGAACAGTCTTGGTAAAAGATGAGCGTTTTTACGATCGGTTTGACCACGTATTCAGCTCAACATTCAAAGGCTTAGAGAGTGATGATTTAGAACAAGTCCTTGGGAAAATACCGCAAGAATGGTTGCAAAAACAGGCAGAAAAATTCCTTACTGAAGAAGAAAAGAAAAAAATTGAGTCTTTAGGTGGTTGGAAAGAGCTGATGGAAACCTTAAAAAAGAGGCTTGAAGAGCAAAAAGAAGAACATCATGGTGGTAATAAATGGATAGGCACTGGTGGAACGTCACCTTTTGGTGCATATGGCTATAACCCTGAGGGTATTCGTATTGGCCAACATGAATCAAGACATCGTCGTGCGACCAAAGTATGGGATAAGCGAGAATTCAGTAACCTTGATGATAGTGTTGAACTGAATACACGCAATATGAAGCTGGCATTACGACGACTAAGAAAATTTGCTCGTCAAGGATCAGCCGATGTATTGGATATGGACGACACCATCCGTTCTACAGCCGCTAATGCTGGCTACCTTGACCTAAAAATGGTGCCTGAGCGGCACAATGCCATAAAAGTATTGCTGTTATTTGATGTTGGTGGTTCTATGGATGACCATGTTCGTACTTGCGAGCAGTTATTTTCTGCCATCAAAAGCGAATTTAAACACTTAGAGTATTATTATTTTCATAATTTTACCTACGAGTTTCTTTGGCAAGACAATGCTCGGCGACGTGATGACATGACAGCTATGAGCGACGTTATCCATCGCTACCCTAGCGATTATAAAGTCATTTTTGTTGGTGATGCCAGCATGAGTCCTTATGAAATTACCTACCCAGGTGGCTCTGTAGAGCACTGGAATGAAGAGGCAGGCAGCGTCTGGTTTCAACGTTTACTGCACGCATTCCCAAATACTGTTTGGTTAAACCCAGATGCTGAAAAAAACTGGAACCGGCGACCATCAAACCAAATTATTCAACAATTAATCAATCACCGAATGTACCCTTTAACCCTTGCGGGCTTAGACAATGCCATTAAAACACTATTAGCACCTGCAAAACCTAATGTAGAGTTATCAGTAACCGATACATAGCTGATTTGAAGGGATATGCCGTTAGTTGTATAAAGGCCTTCTAATTAGAAGGCCTTTAATCATCAAAATTACTGTGCAGATGGGAAGTTAGGTCCCCTTTTTTCACGAATAGCCGCAACACCCTCCTTTGCATCATCCCCTAAAAAGTTAAGCATTTCTTCACGTAGCGAGGCTTCAAATATGGGAGAAGCCATTTGCATCCATCCATTAAGGGTTTTTTTAGTGCCTTTAATGGCTGGTTGACTACCCCTGGCTAGTTTACTGGCAACTGACAAAGCCTTATCCATCAGCTCTTCGTGAGGGACACAAAGACTCACCATTCCAATCCTTTCAGCTTCTTCACCGGTTACAAAATCAGCGGTCATTAAGTAATATTTGGCTTTTGCCATACCACATAAAAGCGGCCAAATAATAGCCGCATGATCACCAGCAGCAACCCCTAGTTTGACATGTCCATCGGTAAATTTACCTTTCTCTTTAGAGATAATGCTAATGTCGGCTAACATTGCAACAACA
>JAHRWG010000182.1 GCA_019090295.1 Cycloclasticus sp.
AGCTATTCACTCAGGGCAGCTACACTCACTTATTTTATGGGGCCCGCCGGGTGTTGGTAAAACAACCTTAGCAAGAATTATAGCGGAACAAGCGGATGCCAGTTTTATTGCACTATCAGCTGTTTTAGCAGGTGTAAAAGATATTCGCCAGGTGGTTGAAGAAGCAAAAAAAAACCGACTAGAAAAACAGCAAAATACCATTCTTTTTGTTGATGAGGTTCACCGCTTTAATAAGTCCCAGCAGGACGCTTTTTTGCCACATGTTGAAGCCGGAGTTTTTACCTTTATTGGTGCAACCACCGAAAACCCATCTTTTTCATTAAATAACGCACTGTTATCAAGGGCGCGTGTTTATACATTAAAGCCGTTAGGGCACGAGGACTTACTCAACATACTAAATAATGTGCTTCATAATCACGAACAAGGTTATGCAGGTCAGTTTTCGTTTACTCAACAAGCACAAACATTATTAGTAAATGCTGCCGACAGTGATGCTCGTCGACTATTGAACTACATTGAGCTCAGTATTCAGTTGGCTAAAACAGCTGGGGTTAACGACATTAATGAGGCCATAGTTGAAGAGGTGATTAAAGACGCTGTTAGGCGTTTTGATAACCATGGAGATGACTTTTATAACCAAATTTCAGCCTTGCATAAGTCAGTTCGTGGCAGTGACCCAGATGCTTCAATATATTGGTTAAGGCGAATGTTAGATGGGGGTTGTGACCCCTTGTATGTTGCTAGACGAATAGTACGAATAGCCTCAGAAGATATTGGTAATGCAGATCCTCGTGCGCTCCAAATAGCGTTGAATGCATGGGAAACGCAAGAACGTTTGGGTAGTCCAGAAGGTGAATTAGCGCTTGCACAGGCGGTCAGTTATTTAGCCTGCGCTGCAAAAAGTAACGCAGTGTATAAGGCGTTTAATAACGTGGGTGCGGTCATAAAAAAAACCGGCAGTTTAGAGGTGCCCTACCATTTGCGAAATGCACCCACTCAACTCATGAAACAAGAAGGTTACCACCAGGGCTACCGATACGCGCATGATGAGCCCAATGGATTTGCCGCAGGGGAAACTTATTTGCCAGAGAAATTGCTTGGGCAAGAATTCTACCAGCCTGTTGAGAGGGGTTTGGAAATTAAAATTGCTGCTAAACTGAAAACATTGAAAATGTTAAATGCGCAGGCAAAAAAAGATACCAAGTAATGCTAATTAAACAAACCTTAAAGGCCGGTTATGAAGAAAAGGCAATACCGAATAATCCTCTGCTTTATAACAGTAATTTTATTCACCGGCTGTACCACTATTTTAGTGGGTGGCGCGGGAGTTGGAGGTTACGCTGTAGGAACGGATGAGCGACCAATAGGCGTTATTTCCTCTGACCTATCGTTAACAGCAAAGGTTAAAGTAACACTTATAAAAGATTCAAAAATTGATGCGTTTGATATTAATGTGGACACGCAAAGAGGCATTGTAAGCTTACATGGTCATGTTAAAAGCTCAGCAGAGCAAAGCCGGGCGGTCAGGCTTGCAAGTAGTATAAAAGGTGTAAAAAGAGTTGTATCTGCGCTGCTTATTATTAAGTAGTTCAGTGGTTGGTTAGTTGCCTAATAATAATGAAATACTTTAAGAGTGAGTAAAGGAGATACTTTATGCCGGCCAGCGTAAGCGCAAAAAACTTCAAACTACCACCTCAGCCCGAGTTGTTAAGTTTGTTGCAGGGTGAGATACAATGTGACCATATTGATATTGCGAAAATTACAAAGATCATTAGTGGTGATGTGGCAGCATCAGCCCAAGTACTAAAGACTGTAAACTCAGCATTTTTTGGTATTAAAGTCGACGTCACCTCCGTCCAACATGCCATTAGCCTTATGGGCGTTGATGCGATTGTCGACCTTATCACGGGTCTGGAGTTAGAGAAGTCCCTGAATAATGAGCTGGTTGCGCTACCAAGGTTTTGGGATTCAGCGAAAAAAACAGCCAGTCTATGTGCCTTCCTAGCAAATAAATTGGAACTTTATGATGCTAGTCAAGCCTACACATTAGGCCTTTTTCATGATGTAGGTATTCCGCTAATGGCCTCAAAGTTTCCCGATTATTTAGAAACATTGAAAGCAGTCAATGAGGATGGGTCAGGACTAACCACCGACCTAGAGGATAAAAGGTATAACACCAACCATGCAGATATGGGGTATTTTCTTAGCCGTGAATGGGGGTTACCAAATAACGTACGCCAAGTTATTAGGCAGCATCATGACTGTATACCCATTTTGAAAAAAAGCAGTGCCAATACAGATGATGTTGCTAAGTTGATGGCGATACTTAAGCTGGCCGAATGGGGTAGCGAAGTACACCGAAGTGGCGAGGCAACACATGAGTGGAGAAAAATTAGTAGCACCTTGCTAGAGACACTTTACTTAAGTGAAGATGACTCACTAGACCTATTGGAAGACATGAAAGACGTATTAATTAGTCTGCAATAAAAAAGCCCCTGCAAGGTTAAATGCAGAGGCTTCGTTATCAATGGTGCCTGGGGCCGGAATCGAACCGGCACGACCGTTAAAGTCGCGGGATTTTAAGTCCCGTGTGTCTACCAATTTCACCACCCAGG
>JAHRWG010000183.1 GCA_019090295.1 Cycloclasticus sp.
GGAAGTGAAACCGCTTAGCGCCGATGATAGTGTGGCAGTAGCCATGTGAAAGTAGGGAACCGCCAGGCTTTTACAACAAAAACCCGCCTTTGGCGGGTTTTTTTTTGCGTGATAGTTAATGATGAGTTAACAAGGTTAATGGTCTGTTAAGACAAAAAAAACTGTCGTTAAAGGCTTACCAGCTACACCAACCGCCATCATGTGCAATCACTTGGCCGGTCATAAATGAGGACGCTTCGCTGGCGAGGTAGACGGCTAGCCCAGCCAACTCCTCAGGGTGGCCTGTGCGTTTGAGTGGGGTCAACGACTCAAGCTTATCGATCATCGCTTCAAGTGCGCCTTCGGTCATGGGCAGGGCTTCTTTCCCCAGTTCGGTGCCTAAATGCCAACCAGGGGCTATCGCATTACAACGAATACCTTGCGCCCCATACTCAACGGCCACTTGACGGGTAAAGGAGGCTACTGCACCTTTGGAGGCAGAGTAGTTAGCTGCTACAGCTGATAAATTATTATCCACACCGACAAGAGCAGCGACTGATGCTATATTAATTATTGCTCCCTGGTTTTGCTTGACCATATTTGGAAGGACAGCACGTGTACATAAAAAGACTCCACGAGTGTTAACTGCATTAACCCTATCCCAATCTTCAATAGGCATGTCAGCAACACGATGAGCAGGGCTTGCAATACCAGCATTATTAATGAGGATATCAATATGCTGATACTTACCTACAACAAACGATATAAGTGACTCAACGGAGTCAGGGCTTGTGACATCAACTTGTGTTGGTACGGCAACTCCACCCTTATCGGTTATTGATATACTTGTTTTTTGCGCTGTCTCTATGTCTATATCAGCCACAATGACGGTTGCACCAGCTGTCGCAAGTGCACGAGCGAAAACACTGCCTAAGCCAGTTCCAGCCCCCGTGACGATAGCAATTTTTCCATTGAGGCTAAAGTGATTTAGAGTAAACTCATTACCTTGTTTCATTGTGCTGTATACCCGCCGTCAATTGGGATGATAGCACCAGTGATGAACCTTGATTCGTCTGACGATAAGAAAGCAACGAGATTGGCAATTTCTTCTGGTTCTGCCCCTCGCCCTAGTGGGGTCATACCTGAGGCAGCCTCAATAAACTCAGGGCCAATCCTTTTAACCATTGGCGTTAGAACAAGCCCAGGGCAAATAGCATTACACCTGATATTTTGGGGCGCATATGTTATTGCCCAAGCACGTGTTAATGAAATAACGGCCCCTTTTGATGCGCAGTATGAATGTAAGCCACCTGGTGTGCCTATGAGGCCACCTATTGATGATGTTGTTGTTATTGACCCACCTTTGCCACCGGCAATCATGCTTTTTAGTGCGTATTTAGCGGCTAAAAATGCGCCTTTAGTATTAATGTCTTGTACTTTATCCCATGCATCAACCTCAAGTTCATCGGTTGAGCCATCCCCATCTTCAAACCCAGCATTGTTAAATAAAATAGTTATGGAACCAAAAGCTTTCTCTGCTGCTTGGGTCATATCCTTTACATATGCCTCATCGGATACATCGCAATATCTAGCGATAGCATTACCACCTTCTTTCTTTATCAGTTCTAATGTTTCGGCATTTCCCTCTTCATTAATATCTGCAAGGCAAACATTGGCACCTTCAGATGCAAGTCTAATGGCTGTTGCTCGTCCCATTCCTGAGGAGGAGCCGGTAATGATGGCTGTATGGCCTTCCATTCTTGTGGTCATTGGTCGTTCCTTGTAATTATATGGTTATAGTGAAGGCTAGAAAAACATGTTCAAGTTTTTATCGATAATAACCCGTTCTGGTAAATGGACGAGTCGAGATTTTATTTTAAAACCGTCACTTGTTTTTACTAAGGTATCTTTACGCGAGCCCGTATGGCTAACGTTATCTCGGTTCCGCCTAGCACGAAGAAGGGTGAATTTACTGCGTACATCATAAACAGATGAGTCATCCGTACAAAATGATTCGATATTGGTGATGGTTCTAATGTGGTGTGTCATTGGGTCATTTAACCAGACCATGCCGGTATCTTCACGTGCAGCTCTCTGTTTTAATTTTTCAAAATTTTCATCATATATCATGGTGTGAGAAAAAGAAGTGTTGCTAGGGCGGTTACGTCGATAGGTATTAATAGGGATTGGCATTTGGTAGCTTATGTCAGCATCAAGGCATGCTAACCAATCGTCATAACGTTCTTCATCTAGAATTCGAGCTTCAGCGGCAAGAAAACGTTCAATTTGGTAAGCGGTATTTATATCGGTCTCTTTGCCAAGATGCTCTATTTTTTTCTTAGCCATTAGATGCCTCCCTTTTGAGTAGACTTTTGAACTGGGATGATCTCAGCAACGTTATTAGCTGTCATGGTTCGCTTCCATTGTTGATAGAATTCTCGTTGGCATAATTCATTAACAATGCCAGGAGAGGCATCCCCAGGTCCTTCCCAATCAATTGTTCGACCCTCGCCCATTCCAAGCCAGCCTTTCATTTGGCGCGTTGCGTAACCATCAGCTGAGTGAGTAATCGCTTCGGTAAAATCACCATCATCACCCTCCAAAATTCCAGCAGTTCCAAAGGTTTGGCCAACATGTTTGGTTATTATTTCTTTAACGTCATCTGGGGTGTTTTTATCGGCCATCGAGAAAGTTGCTACCTCAAATGAACCAGGCCCTTTTGGGTGTATGACCCTAAGAAGGTTAAGGCCTTGAATGATTTGCAAGTTTGGGAAAATACCCATATGCGTTTCGGACCCGTAGAGTTGTGTGCCGCGTAACTCACCAAGCCGTTTGACAACATTTGGCCTATTTTTTTCGACATACTCAAGGCATGGGCCAGGGTTATCATATAGCGCATAACCTGATTGACCATCTAGAGTTGATAAAATGGTATGGGGAGGCAAAGTAACCTGTACTTGTCCTGTAGTATCGAAGGTAGCATTATCCTTTCCAATGCCTAAAACGGTATCTGAACGTCCTTGGCCAATAGTGCCCACCACTCGCATGGCACCAGCATGGGCCCATGCAACGTGATACCCATCACCAATGGCATTTTCAACAGGCAGTTTCCAATTTCCCCTGATTTCTACTCGATAAGGGGAACCCATCAACTCCATCCCTTCCGGTGAAGCATCCAATACCACATCTAGATAGTAGGCTGCATCACCAAGGTATTCAATTAAGTCTGGGCCTTCCTGTGCAAAAGTCCCGAAGATCATTCCTTTGTAGTTTTGAACGCGAGCGACCGGTACCATTCCAAGCTTACTACGGTCTAAATTATCGTATATTGCCTCTTCAAGTGGCACGGCTGCCAGATTGCCCGAGGTGTCATATGCCCAGCCGTGGTATGAACAAGTAAATGATTTTGTTTTGCCCCACTCAGCTTGGCATAGCTTATTGCCGCGATGGCTACACGCATTAAGAAATGCCCTAACTTCTAGGTCTTCTCCTCTGACGACGATTACATCATCTTCGCCCATATATGTTCGAAGAAAGTCTCCGGCTTCGGGTATTTGACTATCGTGTCCTAAAAATA
>JAHRWG010000184.1 GCA_019090295.1 Cycloclasticus sp.
AAAATACCTAAAAATCGAACCCTTTCAATAATTGGCGTAGATTTATCGGCCGCTTCCTGAAGCACGCGCTCGTTAAAGGAAAGCCAGCTCAATTCCTTGGCAACATATTTCTGTCCGATTTTTTTGATCACCACACTTCCCTTTATGCCGTTAAGTAAAACGTCATTATTAAGGGTTAAGATGACAGGCTTGTGACAGCAATCAAAGAGGATGGTGGTTCTTTCCGAGGGGAATAGGATTAGACGTGCGAAACAAGAAGGAGGTTTTGACAAGCATTGGTTTTACGATTAGACCAAGAGCATCATGTCTACCACGCGATTGCTAAAAGGCGCAGATTGCATACCAGCATGGCGATATGGAAGCTGCTCAATTGGAGGTAAAAAAGCGTCAACTGACTTTTAATAAGGTGACCGATTTGCTGACTGAAGTAATTGGTTAAAATGTGAAACCAACCTTTTAAATAGTAATGTTTTACCTTCGATTATACATGTAACAGGTTGATTTAATTTCTAAATAGTAACTTTTGTATTATGTAACCTTACTCCATTTATTCAATGTGTTTAATAACGCCCTTCACCAACATATGGGTTGTGTTGGCGCTCTTCTCCAAAGGTTCCCATTGGGCCATGGCCAGGAATAAAGCGCACATCATCACCAAGTGGAAATAAGTTTTCTTTAATTGATTTAAAAAGGGTCGCTTGATCACCTCGAGGGAAATCAGTTCGCCCCACCGACCCACAAAATAACACATCACCGACTTGTGCTAATTTAGACTCTCGGTGGAAAAATACAATATGCCCTGGGGTATGCCCTGGACAGAAATACACTTCAAGTTCAATGTGTCCAAAATGTACAGTATCGCCTTGGTTTAACCACCTGTCTGGGGTAAAAACCTCTGCCTCGGTAAAGCCAAAGCGTTGCACTTGTTCAGGTATCTGGTCAATCCAAAACTGATCTTCTTGTTGAGGCCCTTCAATAGGCACAGAGTAATGATTAACAATCGCTTGAGTTGCCCCTGCATGGTCAATATGTGCGTGGGTAATTAAAACCTTTTCTAATATTAGCTTATTATCCGTAATAGCTTGAATAATGCGCTCCACATCACCACCGGGATCAATAACTGCTGCTTTCATTGTTTCATCACACCAAAACAGAGTACAGTTTTGCTCAAAAGGAGTAACGGGGATTATTTTATATTGCAACATAGTTAGAGTCTCTTGGCTTTGATCATATTAGCGGGAATGATTATAACAGAGTGGTCACGGCGTTTTTGTGACTGGTCGGCTTAAAATTTACTCCAACTATGCTTAAGCACGCTTATTGACTCGTTGTATTTTGCCAGTTTCTCCCCTGCTTAAGGCTCTAAAGAGGTTTGTTTGCGTGCCGTGTTTTAGATATTATGGATCACCGGCAATTACCGAGGTATCATTAGATACTTCACCAGCTATTGCATGTTTCTGTTTATTTAGAGCAATTTTTGACCTGAAACTTACCCCACCGTTTACGAAACCTACTGTTATATTTAAGTGAGTTTTTCGTGTGCGCTAACAGGCTAATCAATTGCTTGAAGCTCTCGAATGTGCCTTAGCTCTTACGCAGGCGCGTCTAACGCGTTACTGTTAACTGTGTTTTTCCTGTGACTCAATTTTAGGGGGAAATTACAACTGCTTGGGCTACTGCATTAAAAGCATATTTAATGCCAAGGCCCCTTTTAAACACCCTTCTGGGAAAACCTCTTCTCCCCTGGCGGCCTGTCACTCATACCAACTATTATTATCGCCCTTACTCTTAGGAAAACAATTCTTCTTGGCCAGAAAAATCACTGTCTTGAATATCTTTGTAATTGCCGTGCTTGTGCATTTTACTTTTAATAGATAACAAACTGCTTTGGTTAGGATGCCCTTGGTACTTTGCAATTAACGCATCTACCCCTAAACGGGTATAAGCCATCGTGCGTCCATTCGAACGAATAATTGCAATCGGCCCTTCTTCGCCATAATACCGTAATGCCTCAAGTGTAAACAAAACCAAATCCAATAAAATTTTAAGCTTATTATCTTAACAGAAAAAGGGTTCAGCTAATGGAGTAGCCTTCAATTCCCAGTAAACTAACAACCAAGCCTGACTAATACAGACGGAGTAATATGACGCGGCTTATTTGCCAGTGAGTTGTTGATATAACGTAAAATAACACACGTTAATGACTCCCGAGCAGCCATGCCCTCAAAAAAACATATCGACTTTCTAATTATTGGGCAGGGGCTTGCGGGTAGCTTACTTGGTTGGCAGCTTATTCAGCAGGGTAAGCATATTCTTATTGCTGACCCTTGCCTACAGCAGACAACCTCACGTACTGCGGCGGGCTTAATTAACCCTATTACCGGAAAAAGACTGGTGAAAACAAACGGGCTGGAACATTACCTACCTTCTGCCAAAAAACTGTACCAGTCACTCAGTGAGTTTTTTAAACAACCTTTTTTACACCCCCTTAAACAAGTTCGCGTGTTTAAGTCTAACGATGAAGTATTGCAATGGGAAAAACGTCAGCAGCAAGCTGATTATGCACCTTTTTTAGGCTCACGATTAGACCCTAGTACTAAAGACTACCTTAGACAAAACACTATTGGTGGCTTTGAGCAAAAACAATGCGCCTACTTAGACACTGTTCCGCTACTGGACCAGTTACGCCATTTCTTTTTGCAGCAAGGGTGCTTTATTAGCAGTAAAATTGACCCTAAGGCGTTAACGCTAACACGCAACGCCATTGAGTGGGGAGACTACCAAATAAGCAAAGTCATTTTCTGTGATGGTTATCAGTTAAAAGATAACCCTTGGTTCTCATGGCTTCCATTACAACCGGCTCAGGGTGAAATTTTCACCTTAGAAACTGATCAACCACTGCCCAAGGAAATGGTGCAATTTGGCAAGTGGCTTCTGCCCTTAGCCAATGGGCAGTTTAAATTAGGTGCGACATGGCAATGGAGCCCGCTTAATGAGCTAAGTTGTGACACATCAGTTGATGAACTATTAAATGCCTGTCATCAGCAGTTCTCGCACTTAAAAAATGCTCGCCTCATTAAAAAAAATGTAGGTATTCGCCCAGGAACGCGTGATAAACAACCTTTTATTGGTCAACACCCATATCATGCACAACTATTTGTTTTCAACGGTTTTGGCTCAAAGGGTTCATTAATTATTCCTTGGTGCAGTGAGCGCTTTGCTGACTATTTGCTTAACAATAAAGCCTTACCCGATACATTAGACATTAAGAGGTACGCCAATGGCTGTCCCGCTGGTTGAAAAAGCTCATCAAAAAATAGCTGCTTATTTGCAAGAAGCCGATCACGCCGTTGATGCCACCATGGGCAATGGTTACGATACTGTTTTTCTGGCTGAAAATGTTGGTCAGCACGGTAAAGTGTACGCCTTTGACCTACAATCAGCGGCATTAACAGCAACTGATGCCCGCTTGAAGGATAAAGGCTTAAGCGAACGAGTCAACCTGATTCAAGATAACCATAAAAATTTGGCGAGCTACTTAGCTAACAATAAGATTGAGTCTGTTCGTTGTATTGTCTTTAATTTAGGTTATTTACCGGGTAGTGACAAAACGATACAGACCTCTCCGCAAACAACCGTTCAAGCGTTAAATTCTGCCTTATTAAGCTTACAAAAACCGGGTATTATTTCAGTATTGGCCTATACCGGACATATTGGTGGTCGGCAGGAGGCCGAAGCGGTAAAAGTATGGGCAAAGGCGCTTGATAAACAACATTATCGCGTGACGATAGATGTTCCGCCGTTGGTTAAACAAAGCCCACCAGAACTTATTTTAGTTGAATCAATCTAATTGAAAACCAAGCAAAATAACTTAACTCAATAGTGAGCAAGCCGAACCTGTATACGGTTCGGCTTGCAGTTTAGGGAGGCCGTTATATTTAATGCATCGACTTAGTTTAATTCAACATTATGGTAAACCTGCTGCACATCATCTAGCTCGTTCAGCATATCTAAAAACTTGTCGAATAAGGCAACATCATCACCGCTAACCGTGGTGAAATTATGAGCAATAAACTGAATCTCATCCACTTCAAAGTCGAGCTCACCAAAGCTATCTAATAACGCTTGCTTAACCTTAAAGTATTCGGTATTTGGTGCAAAGACAGAGAGTTTTCCGTCTTCATTCTCAATATCGCTAACATCAACATCCGCATCCATTAATGCTTCTAGCACGGCATCTTCATCATCATGTTTGAAAACAAAAATAGCTAAATGGTCAAACATGTGGCTAACGCTACCTTGCGTACCAATTTTACAATCTGTTTTAGTAAATGCTTGGCGAACATCACCAAACGTACGATTAGGGTTATCGGTTAAGCAATCAATAATTGCCATACTGCCGCCCGGCCCATAACCTTCATAACGGGCTGGAGAAAAATCTTCACCAGTGCCGCCTTTCGCTTTTTCTATCGCCTTGTCAATGACATGAGCAGGAACCTGATCTTTCTTAGCGCGGTCAATTAAACTACGTAAAGCCAGGTTTCCAGTTGGATCAAACCCACCTGTTTTAGCGACAACGTAAATCTCACGACCGTAGCGACTGTAGACCTTCGCCTTCATATCAGAGGTTTTTGCCATTGATTCTTTACGGTTCTGATACGCTCTGCCCATGTGATTTTTACTCC
>JAHRWG010000185.1 GCA_019090295.1 Cycloclasticus sp.
TGTGTATAAGAGACAGGGGTAATAGCGGCAACGACACCCAGCGGCTTTCTAATGCTCATACTCAGCCTGCCCGGTGTGTCTGACGGCATGGTTTGCCCGGTTATGCGACGCGCTGAGCCAGCTGCTGCACGTAGTTGACCAATGGTTTGGTTAACCTCAAATTGAGCTTTATTCATGGGCGAGCCGACTTCATCGATCAGCAGCTCTAGGAATTCATCACGATCACGCTCAAGCAACTCAGCTGCTTTAGTTAGCATGGCCTCACGGTCTTTTGCTAAACATTTTCGATAGGTTTGAAAGCAGGCGTGTGCGGCATCAACGGCCTTGTTAATGTCCGTTTCATTGGATTCTGCCGCTTTGCAAAATAGGCTGTCATCTAATGGGTTAAGAACATCAAAATATTTTCCAGCAGTTGGCTTAGTTTCTTTGCCATCTATCCAAAGTTGATACGTTTTACTCATGGTGACTCCTCGTTTTATTATTAATGAACGCGAAGGATTGCTCTTATCCTTTTACGCATTATTAAGTTTGTTTTTATAATTTAAATGCCCCGACTAATCGTTCGTTAAGTCAGGAGGTAAGCCTTAGTGAGTTGCTTAGTCAGCATTATTAGTAATGCTGACTAAGCAAGGGTAAGGGGTTAGCCAAAGACGGCCTGTGGATCTAGCGCTTTTTTAACACGACCCTTTAGGTCTTTAAGGCCTTCCATTGTCACTGCATCAACCGCGTGTTGCATGTCGGCATCTATCAAGCAGGCTGGGTAGCCTTGCTCTGAAAAGGCGGCAACAATAGTGGTGGTCAGCTGACGAGCTTGCTCTAGTTTTTCAGCATCACCAGTCGGGTAAAGCACTTGAAGCTGATTCATCATGGTGCGCCAAGTGAGGGCAAATTGACTGATGATTTTTAGCCCGTTAGGGTTGCTAACTTGGTCAAGCAGATCATGCATGCTGATTGCATCTTCACCATCAATAGGACTAGCAAAATGAATGTTAATGCTAGACATGCCATCAAGGTTTTTATTGATGGTGTTGAACTGGCCATTCATTCTTTTTTCGCGTTGCGCCCAGACCGTGTTGCTGGCGGTTGCATCGTCAAGTAAGAACTTGCTGCCTTCTACTTGGCCAAATGCACCGCTGACGGCTTGCCATAAGAAATCAACATTTGCAGGTAAGTTATATAATGCACCGTATACATTCCATTTGCCAAGCTGATGTTTGGCTGCTAAGTCGTCATTAGATGCAGTGGTGTTAATGTCTTCATCTGCAAATTGAATAGCTTCAGAAGCGGCAGGGGCAATGGTGACCGTATTGGGAACCAGCATATTGATTTTAAAGTCGCGCATAATTTCAACGGCTTGGTTCAACGCTGCCTCATTAGGTAGTTGAATGGCAAACGGCTTGTAAGCGGGTGCTTTTGGCATAAGCCAAACACCAACTTTTGTAACAATACCGTTGCTAGCTTGGGTAAATGTTCCGTCAACATAGGGGCCAAACCCATACTTGAACAACTGCCATGACTCACTGTCTGGCATCGCGCCCATGCCTGTTCTTATTAGTTTGCCATTGGCGAGCATTACTTCCATACCACATTGCATCATTAAGCGATCACCGTAAGGCGTGTAACCGTAATGACGGTTGCTGATACTGCCTGACACAGACTGTGATGAGTTTTTCTCAAAATCAACAATGAAAGGTATATTGTTGGCCTTAAGGTGTTCATTTAGCTGTTCATAGTTAACGCCCGGCTCAATAAGAGCGTAGGCCGCTTTTTGGTTGACTTCAATAATGCTGTTAAGCTTTTTCAGGTCAATAACAACAATATCACCTTTTTCAGGGATCGGTGCTGTATTGATTTCTCCAGGACTTAATAAGTTGAATAAAGAGAAAGGCTTGTCAGCTGAGTTGACTAATAGCTCTTTTAGCTCGTCCAAGTTAGTTGGAGTTACAACGGCAATAACCTCACGTTGACTATTGTTAATACGGTCAAAGAGAAATTGGTACTCAGGGTTAGATGAGCCTTTTGTGACAGCTATATTGCTTGCACTGAAAAGACTGCTTAGGTTGTCTATTATACTTTTCATAATCTAGCTCTACTTGTATTGGGCAGGCGGCATGATGACCGGGTAGTCTTTTTTAGGGTCAATTCTAAAAAAGGCTTCACGGGTATCATAATCAATGGAAATGGCTGGCTCACAATCACGCCAAGAAAACTCACAGGCATTACAGTGAAAAATTGTCCAAACTAGTTCGCCTTGGGCGTTTAGCCCTTTATGCTCGGTGCGGATTTGATCATTGGCTGATTGACAGCGTGGGCATAAGCTCATGACTTACCTCCATTTTGTAAAAGTTGAATAACCTTGGCTATTTCGTCAATTTCTGGGCCAGCCGGTGGGGTTACAATTTTTGAATCTGAACCTAATTTATCAGGTGGCATAAAGCTGGTGGCATCAATAATTAAACGATGCCCTTTTCCTGCAATTTCAGCGGCTGGATCAATGGGGATCATTGGCATATTAGGGATAACAATAGTGTCATCTGCACGGGTACGTGTTGATAGTGCCCACATTACTTCATTAAGATCGAAAGGATCAACATCATCATCCACCATAATTAGGTTTTTAAGGTACATGGTCCCATGAGGTGTCCCTAGGGCGCGCATAGCAACAGATTTTGCAAAACCAGCAAAACGGTTTTTAACAGAAATAATTCCGGTCAGCCCGTGCTGGTATAAGGCGTTAACGGCAACAACTTCTGGAAAGTCTTTCTTAAGCTGTGCGTAGATAGGAGCAGATGTATTTAACCCAATTAACGTATCGTGTTCTGTCCACCCGCGGCCAATATAAATATTTTCAAAAATAGGGTCGTTACGGTGTGAAATCGCTGTTATTTTAAACCGAGGGATTCTCCTAGCGCCACTGTAGCTTCCAGGGAATTCTCCAAAAGGCCCCTCGAGTGTGCGGACACCATTCATTAGTTCGGCTTCAATGACCATTTCTGAGTCAGCTAGAATGTCCATTCCATTGCCTGATTTAGTCAGACGAAGTGGGCTACCCATCATTTGTGATGCATAGGCAAACTCAGACTCTTCGTAACCAACCGGTGTTGCGGCAAACATGCACATGGCAGGGTGATTACCAAGCATAACGGAAATTTTGAGTGGTACATTGTCTGCTTCAGCGGCCATGATATGGCGGCCCATATCATGAGCTGGAACTGACAATAACGTGAACTCGCCCGGTGCTTGTACCTGAATACGGTAAATACCGACATTTTGTTTGCCGAAGTTATCAGGGTCCCGCGGATCACGACTAACAACATTAGCCTTGCCGATATAAAAACCGCCGTCATATTCGTTAATGCGGTATAGCGGCAGTAACTCATACAGGTTAAAGTTTTCTGTAAGACGGTTTTGGTTAACGGGGGCATCTTCTGGTTCAATGAAGTCTAACAATGGCTCGTCATCACCCCAGCGCGAGATGATGTCGTAAAACAACTCTTTGATGGTGGTGCCTTTAGGGTGGCCCAACAATAAAGCAAGATTAGTGAAGCTGCCATGAACACCAAGAACCAGTTTTTTGCCAGGGTAGCCTGCAATGTTGCTAAAAATAACAGCGGGTCCTGTATTAGCGTCTCGGCCTGCTGCAACAGCAACATTCCGAATATCAGGTTCTGGGTAAACTTCATCAGACCAAGTAACACACTGGCCATTTTCCTCTAAAAACTCAAGGAAATCCCTTAGGGAACCGATACGCTGACCAACTTCTTTGGCTTTAGCCGATAATGGTTTTCTATCGTCATTCATTATTTGTTTTCCTCTGGTGTGTAAGCGTTAGCGCTTTCAACAATATAGTTAGCTAGATTATCCAGCTCTGAAGTATTGATATCGGTTGGACGAAATGGAGGCATTTCTAATAAACCATCTCTAACGATATACTTAATGTATGCGGGCACTAAATCTTTGCGTTGACGAATAACGGCCAGATCTTTGCCACGAACAATTGCTAGCTGCTTAGTGGCAGCGTGTGCATTTCCTGGGTCGTGGCAGCCAGCACAATGGAGGTTGAAAATAACCTTTCCTGTGCGATTAGTCGCAACATAGCCGCTATCTTCTTTGATAACAGGTGCTGTGACGATGGGCTCGGGTGCTTTACTAGCGGTTGCTTCAACTTCTTTAGCAGGCTGATCGCAGGCCGTTAAAGCCAATAGACTTAAGGCGATTACAATGCGTTTTTTCATGAGTTACCCCTTAAATTTTTTGGCCAAATACCTTGCTTACCTGGGGAAAGAATTCCATTCGGATCAAGCTCATCTTTAATGGCATGATGGGCGTCCCACAGTGAATTATCATTCCAAGAATAGGTGTTGGCTATTTGATCCATAAAGGATAAATGTGTGCGATATTCGCCATAGCCTAAGGCCGCTGCCTCGTCGACTAATAGAGCAAACAAGTCATGCGCGCGCTTTTTCTCTTCGGCACTCATACGATTAAACATCAGCATGAAAATATGGTGTTGATCTCTCCAACCAATTAAGAACTCACCAATGTAATCGAAACCAAAGTCATGTGCACTTTTGCGAATCATTTCATACTGTCTCATGGCTGATTTTCCATCAGCCGCAGAGATAGGGGAGAAGTTAATGTGGCCACCGCCGCCAATCCAGTTAAGTAAACTGAACTCAGTCATGTTTGGCGTGCCTTTCATTAGCTTGACGCGATAATCCCAGCCGGGGTCGCCTTTTCTGGTGTCATCATAATGAAACTTTGCGCCAGGAATACTGCCAAATGTATCTCTAATAACATCCATGTTGTTTTTCATCATGGGGCCGGGGCCATAAACAGCACCGTAGTAATTCCAGATGCCCAAATCTAGGTCCTTAGCCATTTTTTTGCGGTGGCTATCAGGCATAGGGCCTTTGCCCGTGTAGTACTGGTTACGGCTAACCGACATGGCCGCTTCCCAGAGCAAATCAACCGTCATAGGGGCATTATGAATTACTTGATTGATTCGAAGCGGAAGGGTTAAATCCGTAACCGTTTCAAGATCTTGCTCATTCTCTAGGGTAATCATAAAAGGTGTATACCCTGGAGGCTCAGGCATTAACCAGATGCCCATGCGGGTGATGACGCCAAAGTTAGATTGGGTGAATAGGCCATCAATGGCAGCGCCTTGACCATACTTATACAAGCCACCAGTTTTGCTGTTGGGAGTTGTATCCATACCCGTTTCAACAACCGTGCCATCAGCCAGAACAACTTGCATGCCACACTGCATTAATAAATGGTCACCGTAGGGTGTATACCCAGCACCATGTTCAGAAGTATTACCGACAATGCCGCCCCATGCAGGTGCCGCACAATCGATCCAAAGTTTTAAGCCTTTTTCTTGGATATAGTTGTATAAGTCGTAGTAGCTGACGCCTGGTTCAACGATGGCGTAGCCATGTTTTTCATTGACTTCAAGGATTCTATTCATCAGCTTTAAGTCAAGGACGACGTAACCTGGTTTACGTGGAGCTGGGCCACCATAAGCGAAGTTTTTACCTGTTGAAATAGTCCAAATAGGTATTTTGTAGGTATTGACAATGGCTAGAATTTTTTGAATTTGCTCTACATTTTGTGGCGCAACAGCAGCCGATGGAGCAAAGTCTGCATCATTTGTCGTGTTATACGGGTCACGGTAGCTTCGAAGTTCTTTTACATCGTCTAAGTAAACATAGTCTTTACCAACGACTTTTTCAATCTCTGCGATCGCAGCATTAAGTTGACCTAGAGTAATGCCCTGTGGGAGTGGTTTAGTCATGTTTATTCCGGTTAAGAGTTTTGAGAGGCGCTAAGAGACCAAGACACTAAAAAATTGTGTTGCTGGGTATTAGGAACGGTCAGTTGGCGTTTAGTGGTGATCATCGCTTGGTGGCTTTGGGGTAAGCTATGCATGTTTTTTGCCAACCAATTTGGCCATTGATCCGCTGCATTTTTCAGGGCGGTGGCTATTAAGTTTGCCGGCTCTTTTGGCGCGGTAATTTCATGGGTTAGCGTTTGCCCATCGTAAGAGTGGGTAGCAGAATAATTAACATAAAAACCATGGTCCTTTGCCAGTTGTTCCAAAACAAAGAAGTCAGAATCGCGGGTTAGCCCAGCAATATGCCCATGTGGGGATTCTTTGCAGAATTTTGTTAATACATCGAAGTGCTGACCAATATCTAAATCAAGGTTTTCTTTTTGATCGTTAACTTGAGAGATAAACTCTTTAGCATTTAGCGCACGTTCATCAGCAAAAACAAGCAAGGGCTTGTCTTGATTGTTATCTAATGCCAGTTGAAGAGCGTGTGACGGGGTGGCTAGCAAAGCCACGTTTGAGGCTAATGCAGATTTAATAAAAGTGCGTCTGGTTAACATAAACTCCTCTCGGTGTTGTGATTGATTCTTGTTGTGATTGAGTGGTAGGACGCTATTGAAGCCCTTTCCACCTTTTCACATAGTCTATAGTAGTAATGTCTAATATGTCTAGTATGCGACCAACTGAATGATTGACAATGTCGTCAATAGTTGTCGGTAAGGTATAAAAAGCTGGAACAGGTGGTGCGATAATGGCGCCCATTTCGGTCAGGGTGGTCATGTTTCTAAGGTGAACGAGGTTGAGAGGGGTTTCTCTAGCCATAACGACTAGCTTCCTCCGTTCCTTTAGTACAACATCAGCCGCTCTAGCGACTAAGTTGTCAGTTATGCCGTTGGCAATTGAGCCAAGTGTTTTCATAGAGCAGGGAGCAATGACCATGCCGTGGGTAATGAACGAGCCGCTTGAAATGGACGCGCCAATATCTTTTGGATTGTGTGAAAAGTCAGCGAGGGCGATGACGGACTGTTTATCTAAGCCAAGTTCGCACTTGGCTGTTAATGCGCCAGCGCTAGATAAAACAAGATGACTTTCAACGTCATCAACTGTTTGCAGGATTTCAAGTAAGCGGGTACCGTAAATAGCGCCGGTGGCGCCGGTAATAGCAACGATAATTTTTTTCTTCATAGTGTGAGTTTAATGTTGAGTGTTTTAGACCTTATCGTTTATTATTTTTTTCGTCAAATAAATTGTGAGTAAAGTATGACCAGTATCAATATCAGTGTAGAAGATAAGAAAATGATCATTGTTGAGTTTTTAGAAAAATGTAATGGTTACAGTGATCAAATGTTTGATAAATACGAAAGGCAGTTGCTTGAAACAGGGGTGGACCAACAAGCGGTTAATAAAAAAATTGCCGATTGGCGTGTGTATAAGGAGTTTAATGCTTATGCCGTTAATGAGTTAAAAGGCACGGATTTGGATGATTGGTTTGATGAAAAGATTTAACCGGTAAGGGCTAAATTTGCTGTTTGAGTTCAGCGAGTTCTTTTTGTTGCTCTTGCCGATACTGCTGGGGAGTTTTTCCGGTCCATCGTTTAAAGCTTCGCCTGAAATTTGCAGGGTCGCTGTAGCCAAAAATCATGGCTAAGGCATCAACCGATATAGTGCTTCGCCTTAAATAACTACAGGCCTGAAAGGTATGCATGTCTTCTTTAATCGTTTTGAAGCAGGTATTGCTGTGTTTAAGTCGCCTATTAAACGTGCGTGACGATAAATTAAAATGCTCGGCAGTGTGCTTAAGTGTTAAATTTTGACCAAGGTGAGTCGATAAATAGTTGTAAGTGCTAACAGGCAAGTCTATATCTTTTCGACTAAGCTGGGTCGCTTCTTGGCACTGCTCTAGGGCAAGCTGGTATAAGTTAGCATCAGCGCTGGGGTTGATAGTACCCTTTAAGCTGATGGGTAGGCGAATATCGAGAAAATCTGAATCAA
>JAHRWG010000186.1 GCA_019090295.1 Cycloclasticus sp.
CTGGTTTTGAATAGGAAAAACTGGCAACTGGATAATGAACAGGCAGGCTTGGCTGAGTTGATGTTAATTGCTAGAGTGCACGCCATGATAGGGACGCCTGACTTTAAGGACTGTCCCCCGTTATTTAAAATACCGGCACTCCATAAGCTTAGCCTAGGTGAGCTAGGGCCTGATAATACACTTCAACTACTGGTTGATTCGAAGCAGGAGTTGGATGAAATGCAGGGTTTATTAGCTGCTTAAATATGTTATGTCGTTGATAGGTGTTTAAAAAGAGTCAAATTGAGGAGAGTTAAGATGGGTAAGTTACTGAAAGTGGTTGTGGGTTTCGTATTGTTACTGTTGGCCGTGGTTGTCATTGCACCCATGGTTATTGACCCAAATGATTACCGCGAAGAAATACAGACGGTTGTTAAAGAGAAAACAGGGAGAGAGTTATCCATTAAGGGTCAATTGAGTTTATCGGTTTTTCCTTGGATTGGCGTAGGTATTGAGCAGGTTAGCTTGAGTAATGCGAGTGGGTTTAAGGGTGAATATTTTGCTCAAATTGAACAAGCCGAGGTTAAGGCTAAACTGTTACCGTTGCTAAGCCAGCATTTGGAAGTGAGTACGGTTGTGTTAAAAGGCTTGCAATTAAACCTGGCAAAAAATAAAGCGGGTGTCAGTAACTGGGCAGATATGGTGGGAACACCTGAGAGTCAAACAGAAGCGGAACCAACTGAGAAGACAAGTGATTCATCAGCCAGTGCTATTGGTGCAATTGCAGTGGGTGGCTTGCAAATAATAGATGCCAGCATAACTTGGGATGATGCGAGCAAAAAAGAGCGCTATCAATTGATGGATTTAGATTTAACCACCGATGCGCTTTCTTTAGACCAGCCGATGGGGCTAGATTTGGCTTTTACAGTGGACAGCAGCAACCCTAAAGCGACGATGCGACTTAAACTGCAAGGAGATGTGCTGATTAATGCCGCTTTAGATAAAGTTGACGTTCAGCAGTTGAGGTTAGTGATGGATGCTGCTGGAGACCCCGTACCTAATGGTGCAATGCAAGTTGAGCTGACTAGCAACCTAGTCGCAGACTTAGCAAACGCAGGGCAGCTCATAGTAAATCCCTTAACGATAAAGTTTGATGACTCCACTTTAACTGGGCAGGCTCAGTTGAGTGATTTCTCCAAACCTGCTATTCAATTTGACTTGGCGGTTGATACGATCAATGTGGATCGCTATATGCCAAAACAAGCAGAGGCAGGTGCTTCTGCAGGAAAAGCAACAGGCGCAGTTCCAACACCGGCGGCGACTGCATTAATACCAGTAGAGACCATTCGAAGCTTAGATATTGATGGGGTGTTTAAGGTAGGCTCACTGATTGTTAATGGGCTAAAAGCAGGGCAGACCAGTGTACAGGTGCAGGCGAAAAATGGTGTCTTGAAAACGAAACAAGGCGTAAAGGCCTTTTACAATGGTAGTTATCAGGGTGAAACAGTGGTGGATGCACGGCAAAACACCCCTAAAATCAGCATTAATGAACGTATTTCGGGCGTTAATATTGAACCTTTATTGATGGACTTAATGGGCGAGTCTAAGTTATCAGGTGTGGCGAATATAAACGCAGATTTAACGACACGCGGGGTGACTATTGACGACTTTAAGTCAGCACTTAATGGCCGTACTGATTTTAGTTTTAAAGACGGTGCGATAAGCGGGATTGATGTCGCCGCGCTTATGCAGCAAGCGAAGGCTGTGTTAAGCGGAGATGTTGCCGCGGCCACTATTGATAGCAGCGGAAATACACCCTTTTCTGATATGTCGGGCAGCGCAACGATCAATAATGGGCTAGTAAAAAATAATGACCTGCTAATAACCTCTCCACTGATGCAGGTTAAAGGGGCAGGGCAAGCAAATTTAGTGAATGAGGAATTAGATTACCGTTTGAGCTTGCAAAGAACAAAGGCGCTAAGTGAAGCAGAGCAGGCGGATAAAAAAGACCTTAAAAACCTAATAATACCGGTTAACGTGGATGGAACGTTTGCAAACCCCAGTATCAAATTAGATGTACAAGCTATTTTGTTGGCGACCCAACAAGAAAAAATAGATCAGGAAAAGCAGCAGCTTAAAGAAAAGCTGGAAAAGAACATAAGCGATAAATTAGGCGATAAGCTAAAGGGGCAAGCAGGTGAGTTATTAAAAGGCCTGTTTTAAACGAAAACACACTAACGCCTGATCAATTTCAGGCGTTAGTGTTAGCTTGGTTCGATCAACATGGTAGAAAAAACTTGCCTTGGCAGAAAACGCCAACGGCATACCATGTCTGGTTGTCAGAGGTTATGCTGCAGCAAACCCAAGTATCAACAGCTATTCCTTATTTTGAGCGGTTCATCAAGCAGTTTCCAAGCTTAGAGGATTTAGCCAAAGCTGATTTAGATGAGGTGCTGCATAACTGGTCTGGCCTTGGTTATTACGCACGTGCAAGAAACTTACATAAAACAGCGGGTTTAATTGTTAGTGACTACCAAGGGGTGTTTCCTCCTAATGTTGAAGGTTTAGAGGCATTGCCCGGCATTGGCCGCTCAACAGCAGGGGCTATTGCAAGTTTAGCCTTGGGTCAGGCGGCAGCCATTTTAGACGGGAATGTGAAACGGGTACTGTGCCGCTATTTTGCAATACAAGGTTGGCCAGGAAACGGAGCGACCTTAAAGCAGTTATGGCAACTGAGTGAAACCCTAAGCCCACAATACCGAAGCGGTGAATACAATCAAGCCATGATGGACCTAGGTGCGACCATTTGTACGCGGTCTAAGGCCAGTTGTGCACGCTGCCCTTTAAAGGCTAGTTGCTTGGCTTTAAAGGCAGATCAGGTGTCTAGCCTGCCAACACCCAAAAAGCGAGCCAGTTTACCCGTTAAACGGGCTTATTGGATGGTATCTAAAAGGCAGGAAGAGGTGCTTCTTCAGCAACGCCCACCAACTGGATTATGGGGTGGCTTATGGGCTTTTCCTACATTTGATAGCTACGATGAGTTAAGCGATTGGTGTAACGCAGAAGGTGTGGATATAAATGAGGCCGAGGTTATGGCCGAGAAAAGGCATACCTTCTCACATTATCACTTAGACTACACACCTGTTGTTTTCACAGGAAACGAGCAAGCAAGGCGCGTTTCAGAGGCAGCAAAAACATGCTGGTATCAAATCAGCAGCCATGTAAAAATAGGCTTACCAAAACCCGTTAGTCTGTTGCTTAAGCAGCTAACGGCCTAAATGACCTAACAGTAGAGAATACGATGTATTGCCAAAAATTAAAACGTGAAGCCGACGCACTAGAGAAATCTCCTTTTCCTGGCGAAATAGGTGAGCGTATTCTAAAAAACATCTCAAAAGAAGCTTGGCAAATGTGGCTGGCACA
>JAHRWG010000187.1 GCA_019090295.1 Cycloclasticus sp.
CGGCAGCGTCAGATGTGTATAAGAGACAGATATATTATTAGACCAGACCAAGGTGAAGCATTTATCGCCACCTTACCTATCGGTAAGTTTTACGGTGTTGGCCCAGCAACAGAAACCAAAATGAACAAGCTTGGCATTAAAAATGGCCATGACTTACGGTCAAAAAGCACCTTCGATTTAGCTAAAAGTTTTGGCAAATCAGCTGAGTATTTTTTCAAAATAGCTCGTGGTATTGACCTTCGCCCTGTCCGTAGTACACGCATACGAAAATCCCTAGGTAAAGAAACCACGTTCAAAGATGATATTTACGATACAACCCTACTGACCGAAAAGCTTAACCAATTAACCCAACAGGTGTTTGATAACTTAGACGCTCAACAGTTCATCGCTAAAACGATCACCTTAAAAATAAAGTACGCTAATTTTAAATCGATCACCCGTTCATACAGTGATACCAAAAACTTTATTCAATTATCACAAATGCCCACCTTACTGGCCGACTTATTATCGCGCACCGATGCTGGGCAACAAGGCGTTCGATTGGTTGGAATAAGCGCAAGTGGTTTAAAAAACTTAGGCTCGCCAGACCTAGAGCCTGGGCAACAAAACCAGCTTAAATTTGACTTGCTATAACACCCTGCTTATAACGGCAGTGACCATTGTTAAGCGAGAAAAACGCCAACAATACCCCGTTGTCTTGGGTATTAGCATACTGATGGTTTAGTTCTCTTCTAACCAAGGACCCAGAGATGCAACCTTCAGTCTCTACCCATTACTTAGGTTTTTTCGACAAAAATGCTGCTAGCTCTACCAACAGAAGAATAAGGATGAGAAGACCCAAACTCACCACAATCGGCAACAGAGCATAAAATAAAGCAGAGCCTTCGCCAACAGGGTCTGCAACCGTAAGGCCCAACCCAAACACGCTTGTCACTAACTGATAAATAAGCAAAAGCCCGAAAACAATGCCCGCTGCTATACTCAGCTGCGTTGCAACCAATCGGTAACGGAATGTATGGCCGGGTTTCGTTAAGGTTAAAAATAGCTCTTTAAACGGCATAATGGCTGTACACGTTAAATAGTAAAGCCCCCCAATACCAGCACCTGGCAATCCAATATTCATCCTAATGCCCCTTCTCGTATGTTGTCAGCGTTTTCTTTAGAACCAGTTCTTTAAAAAGCGCCTCTAGAAAAATGGCCGAGTTAACAACGCGTAGAACTAGGAAGGCAGGAATACTGGTTAGCGCCTTCCATGTTTCGCCACGACTATAGGCTTTAACTAAAGTTGGTACCAGCACCATCGGCAGGTCAATGATGTACCCCAGCAAAAATAAAGGGCTAACCGTTACTGCAAGTATAGGCAGTGCCGTTAAATAGAAAATTGATGCAATACTCGCATCCCAGCACATCACCGTTACGATGGAGCGCAGAAATGGAACCTGTAACAGCCCTTTTCTGTGTAATCTTACATTTTGTATAAACCCGTGCGCCCAACGTGTCAGCTGCTTACGCATAAAGTGAAAGTTGTGCGGTTCAATCGGGTAACAAATGGCACTCGGAATAAAGCGAACTTTTTTACCTAACTGGTAGGCCGTCCAGGTCAAATCCATGTCTTCTGCCATTGTTCGCAGTGACCAACCCTTAATTTGTTGAAGGTATTCCGTTCGAAACAGAGAAAAGCAGCCAGAAGAGATCAAGGGCTTTTCATAGTATTCTTGTATTTCTTTATAAAAGGTAAAGGCCATCAAGTATTCTACATAGCGGCCTCTCTCCCATAGTGTGCTTACCTTTTGAGGAATAACAAAGCCACATGCAGCAACCAAATCTGGGCTTCCCATCGCATTATAGAGCGCCTCTAAAGCATCCTCTTGCAAAGTTGTATCGGCATCAAGGGCTAATGTATATTCCGTCTTGATATGGCTAAGCGCATAATTCTGTGCCCCCGCCTTAGATCCTGTGTTTTCTGGTGGCGTGATAACCATCACACCAAGAGAGCGACAGATCTCTGCTGTCTTATCTGTTGAACCATCATCAATAACGATAATAGCCTCTGGCATAAGAGACTGCTCGAGTAAGCTATTAACCGTGTCGGCAATACAGTCAGCTTCATTATAAGCTGGCACAATAACCGTTACTGGGCAGGTTTTTACCTTTCGCCCTATTACAGTTAGGTGTTCTGTTGGTTCACCAGCCTCGACGCTGACACGTTCAGCAGGCTGATTCTGACGTTTTTTTCCAAACATATTGTTTATTCTTATATCGATTGTTAAGCTGAAATTTGCTCATGTTATAGCGTTTAAATGCCTGCAACTGAGTGAGCGATTGACCCCATAATAAACCTCAAGCTTCTTATTAAAGGCACGCCTTTTAGCAGTCAGCGATCCCTGTTTACCAACTAACTTTATTTTGTAAGGCAGCAGTTCAAGCGGGGTATTTTATCATGTCACGACGTTGACTACTCATACGCGCACAAGAAACAGCCAAAGGCTGTTGATAGCAGGGCTAACGAGGAAGGGAAACAAAGAAACTCGGGGTAAGCAGTGTTGACTCGTGCGAGTCAACATTCCACTTATTTATAGTGTCTTTTTATTCTCTGCTTTTTTAACACGTATTTTATTCCCAGCGACGTCTTTATTATTAAGCGTCTTCAGGGCAACCTTTGCTTCGCCGGCTTTTGGCATGTCGACAAAGCCAAACCCTTTGGAGTCCCCAGTAACTGAGTCGAGCACTAACTGGCAGGATTGAACGTTACCAAACGCTTGAAATAAATCTTTAAGCTCACTTTCTGTTGTTGATCGAGCTAAATTACGCACTAATATTTTCATGTCACCTCTAATGTTCTTAGTCATTATCGACACATCAACGCCAACAGCATTAATGAATAGGTGTCATTATCCACCTATTCAATAGACATAGATAGGTAAAGCCACCCTGCATCACAATCATTGCAACAGGGAACTGAACAATCAAAATACTGCCAAGAGCAGCTTAACGTAAGTTTTGGATTCACAGCCTAGACCAGGCTGAGCCATGTAGGGAGGTCGCTCTCCTTTGGGCAACACGAAGCTTAAAGCCAATTTATTAGTCTAGGTGCTTTTAACCTTTCAGGCCCAGACCGTAATAAAACTTAACCATCAAGCAGACCTTACCTTATTAGTATTGTGTGATAGCCAGAAAACCCATATTGATTAACCAGCCTTTCATTTCTTATTCCCCTAAAAAGTGGTCTAAAATTAGCGGGTACATCGCATCCCAACGTTGAGTTTGCGCCCAATGTCCGCAACGGTCTAACACATGTAGTTCGGCTCGTTTTAAGTGTTCTAGAAAGTACAGGCTGGTCTCCAGTGGAATCACATTATCTTGACGTCCATGAACAATAACCCATTCGTGTGTCATACGGTTTAATACAGGTGCCGGTATAATGAGTTTTTCCATATCGTCAACCATGGCCTCAAACATTATTTTTTGTACGTCTCGCGTATCAGGGTTCATGGCTTTTGCAAAACGGTCATCAATGACGGCTTGTAAGTCTCCAAAAATACTGGGGTCATAAACAAAGCTTTCGATGAGTTCACGATAACGGCCTGCTCGAGGGTCATCATAAAAACTAATCATCCGTGTCATGGTAGAGGGCCTATCAAACGGGGCTCCAATTGCACCCATTAACATGCATTTATCGAAACGATCTGGCATTTCTACCACGCACTGCATGGCCAGCGCACCACCCATCGAATTACCCACTAAATGAGCTTTTTCAATGCCCAGCTCATCCATTAAGCCCTTAATCTGCTCTACTCGATACCCCATCCAAGCTGCCATTTTAGTCGGTATTTTTTTAGGCAATTCAGACTGTCCAAAGCCAATAGCATCGGGGGCTATTACATAAAAGTGTTTTTTCAAATCCTCGGCACAAAGCAACCAGTTAGAGGCTGCGCTTGCACCAGGGCCAGCACCATGCAGCAAAATAATAGGTGGATTATTAGGGTCGCCAGCGAATAGACAATGGCTTGCTAGCTCCCCAGAAGGAACCATTTTTTCATGGACATCAGTATTCATTATTTCTCCTCTTGTTTAGTCTTATTTGTATTGAAGGGCTACCTTCCCTACTTTCTCTCTTGAGATAATTGTTTTCATAATTTGTGCCGTGCCATCACCAATCTGCAAACCCATTACATCAAGCATTCTCTGTTGAAAAGGCAAGTCGGTGGTATAACCATAATGCCCGTGTAATAACAGGCAGCTTTGAATAATGTCCGTACAATACTTTGGTCCCATCCATTTCAGCATGGCAGCTTCACGTGTATGCCGGTGCCCACCATCACGTAATTGCAGGGTTTGGTAGGCTAAAGCCCGCAGGGATTCTAATGTGCTTTCGTGCTCTGCCAGTGGAAAAGAAACGCCTTGAAATTTAACCAATGGCGTTTTAAACGCTTCTCGTTCTTGCACATATTGCCACGTTTCATCTACCGACACCTGAGCGGTGGCGACACATTGCAACGCAATTAATACTCGGCTTAAATCAAAGCCAACCATAATTTTGGTAAAGCCCTCATTCTCATTACCAATTAAGGCAGACGCAGGGATTTCTACATCTTCAAAAAACACAGATCCACGGCCAACGGGTTTATTACCAATGTCATCAAAATCTGTTCGGCTAATCCCCGGCAAATTCAAGTCAACATAAAAGGCAGACACCCCGTAAGGACCAGACTCTACCGTACCGGTACGAGCAAATAGCAACACACTGTCAGCCTGTGTTGCATAACTCATAGAGGTTTTTTCACCATTTAGAATATAACCCGTATCTGTTTTAACCGCTTTTAAAATCAAATTGCCTGCATCAGACCCACCACGGGGCTCGGTAAGCCCTAAGCCAACAATAATCTCACCCGACGCCATTTTAGGTAGCACATCCTGTTTCATTTCATGTGTAGCAAATCGCATAATCACATCACTCATTAACGGGTTCGTCATGTTCATATAACTGATGTTGAAGTCACCATAAGCTATCGCCTCACAAATCAGGCCATTAACAAAGCTAGATGCACCAATACCGCCATACTCTTCTGGAATATTAGGGGCTAATAACCCAAGCTCGCCCATTTCCTTAATGAGCTGCCTATCAAGCGGATCGTTTTTTAACGCACGCTCTCTATACCCCTCCAGTAATCTATCTTTAGCGAAACGATCAGCCATTTCCTTGATCATTTTTTGTTCATCATTCAGTAATGCTGGGTTCATGTTTTTTCCTTATGCTAGCTTTTTAGCCATGTCTCTTAATTTAAATTTTTGGATTTTGCCACTGGCTGTTCTTGGCATATCGCTCAATATGTCTAAATACTCAGGCCAATAATTTTTGCTAATACCTTCCTCTAGCAAGTATGCCTGCATGTCTTGCAGCGTTATATGATCGCCATGCCGTACCGTCATAAAACAGCAGGCGCGTTCTCCCAAACGGTCATCTGGTTTTGAAACAATCGCCGCGTCTTGCACCGCAGGGTGTCGGTACAGGGCATTTTCCAAGGTCACGACGGGGATATTTTCTCCACCACGGATAATAATATCTTTTGAGCGCCCCGTAATTCGCACATAATGTTGATGTATTATTTTTGCTAAATCACCCGTATCAAACCACCCTGCTTTATCCGTATCATAGGCCTCAGGACGTTTTAGATAACCAACAAAATTACCCGCTCCACGTACTTGCAAGCGCCCTTCTTCACCATGTTCAACAGGCGTTCCCTGGTCGTTCACCACCCTTATTTCAGTTCCATCATAGGGACAACCATCCGTTTCAAACAGCTTCTCCTCTGAGTCCGTCAGCAAAGTGGCCGTTGCTACAGACATTTCAGTCATTCCCCATACGGTCATCAACTTCACATTAAGCTTTTTTGAAGCACGCCGGGCCAATGCCGGTGGAACGGGCGCACCACCACACACAAAGAGTCTAAAGTCATCCTGATTACACGATGCCACCAACTCGCTATCACACAAATCAGCTAGAAACGGGGTCGCCCCCATGGTGAAAGCAACGTTTTTATCATGAATAATTTTCCATGCTAAAGAAGGGTCCCATTGATCAAGCAACACAGTCGTCGCGCCCAGCATAAGCGGGACTGTAACGCCAAACATTAAACCGGTCATATGAGCGGTTGGTGAGCCCATAAAAATAACTTCCGATGCGCTCAATTTCGTTCTTTCTATATATTTTCTAGCGGCGTATTCATGTGTGTTTGGGGTGTGCATAACACCTTTCGGTGCACCTGTTGTGCCCGATGTATACATCAATAAAAAAACGTCGTTAGCTGACAAACTATTTTCATCGAATGCTGCTCGGTGTTCTGCCGTTACCTTGTCTACTAGAAATGGAGTAAGGGAAGATTGCCCGACGACGCAAATAGACTCTAGAGCAGGCAATGTTTGATTTAAACTCTCAAACATTTGAGCATGGTCAAACCCTTTAAACTTATCAGGTATAAACATCAACTTGCTAGCGCCAAAGTTGAGCATATAAGTGAGCTCATTTTCCCGATAAATTGGCATTAACGGATTACTGATAGCACCAATTCGCATGCAAGCCAAAAAAACCGCCACGAACTCCCACCAATTAGGTAACTGAAAGGACACCACATCTCCTTTTTTAATGCCTTTATTAAGCATCCCAGCCGCCAGCCTGTCGGAGATATCAGCTAATTGTTGATAACTAACCGACGTTTCAGCCCCAGTGTCTTTAAGGTAACCAATAATGGCGGGTTTACTGCTATGCAATAACACTGCTTTATCAAAGTCATTTAACAGCGTCTTATTACGCCAGCGCCCCAAATCAACCATCGATTGAATACGGTCATCCGCTATAACAGGGTCTGCAATTGACATTAAAAACTCCTTTTATGATAGTTCGTTAGCGTTTAATCCTTAGGTAATTTAGATGTTAACGCTAAGACTATTCGCTCATTTTTTTATTTAAGTATATACAGAAAGTCGTTAAACTAACAACTGTTCGTTTGATATCTTATGATAAAAAATACGGTGATTCGCATCCATGAATGTTCCATTTAAAACCAAACATTTAAGCCCTTTTATTGGCTCAGAAATACAAGGACTGGATTTATCTAAACCACTCAGTCCAGATAGTTTGAAAGAGCTAAGAAAAGTGTGGCTTGAGCGTAAGGTGTTAGTTTTTCCTGAGCAAACATTAACACCTCAACAACAAATTGATGCCACTCAACAATTTGGTGAACTGGATAAATACCCATTCCTCGATGGCCTAAAGGGTTACCCGCTTATTGCAGAAGTTCTTAAATTACCCGAGGAAGACATTAATTTTGGCGGTGTCTGGCACTCAGACACCAGCTACCTTAAAACGCCCGCTGGTGGTGCTAGTCTTTTGGCCCTTGAATTACCTGATATTGGTGGTGATACCATATTTTGTAATATGCATCGTGCTTATGAAACACTGCCAGAGACTATTAAAAGCGACATCCGCCACCTCAAGGCCATTAACACATCTGGCAAAAGCGACGTTGCAAAAACACGTTTGCACCGCTTGGCAGATAATCAACGCAACCACCCACCCGAGGTGCTTCAAGCCACTCATCCAGTTGTTCGCCTTCACCCCGAAACCGGTGAAAAAACACTATATGTCAATGAAGCCCATACGCTACATATAGAGGGTTGGAGCCAACAAAAAAGCCGCTCTCTGTTAAATAAACTGTATCTTCATGCCCGCAAGCCAGAGTTTCAATGCCGAATACAATGGTCTGTTGGAATGCTAATTCTATGGGATAACCGTTCTACGCATCATTACCCCATTAATGATTACACCGGTTACCGTCGCCTACTACACCGCGTTTCAATTAAGGGGGAGCGCCCTGCAGGCCACCCACTTTAACCACCTTAAAATACTGGGTAAAAACAGACACCAAAGGTATTCATTTACTCAATGGTTATGGTCTAGCCATAAAGCAGCCTTATGTTATCTAATCGCCGTTAAATGACACTAAAAACAACATTACCTCCGCGGTTTAACCACTCATACTAAGCAGTACCTGCCTAGTGGTGGTTATCAGCTTTATAACAGCTTGGCTGTCATTTAAATTTAATTAAACTGTACGGGTTCGCCATCCCTATCAAAAGACATAAACCTCGACAGGTCGCCGCCATTTTGAACGCTATCTACCATCATTTTCAACGAAGATTCCACCTTTGAAGGGTCTGGCGCAACGCCATTTTCACCCGAAAGGCCAGCAACCAATACAATCTGCCAATCCTGGCCCATCTTTACTGACTCTTCCACCAAATCAGAGAAGCTACCCAACTCATCAAGTGCTTTATCCACACACATAACAGGGTCTAATGCGCCACCTTGACCAGCATTAAAACGGTCTTTTTCTTCATCTACAGAGTCTTCTGGAAGCGATGCCTGTAAAAAAACGAACAATAGCTGCTGTGGCTCCGTTTGTTGTCTGGCTGCTGCTAAAAGTGATTCATAACCGGTAATATTCATTTTTTTGTTCCTTCAATTGCTAAATAGTATTTTTACATCCCTCGTTATAAAAGGGATGCCCTTAATGTTCTAGTGGTCCGTTATTTCTGCGTTTTTTCTTACCACTGCCTTCAGGTTTTGCCATTGGTTTATTGGCCGCCAACAGCGCCTCACTGATCACCTCATCAGCTTCAAACCCTTCTACTTGCTCACGTTCTAACCAGATTTTATTCTTCTTTTCAATCACCTTAAAGTGGTGATAATCTTCATAATCAATCAGCGATAAGGCTAAGCCAACTTCACCCGCACGGCCACTTCGACCAATACGGTGCATGTAATCAAATGGGCTTCTTGGTAAGTCAAAGTTAATAACCACCGGTAGTTTTTTAATGTCTAAACCACGGGCAGCAAGATCCGTTGCAATTAACACATCAATCTCTCCAGCTTTAAACCCGTTAAGCACACGGTTACGGGCACCCTGGCTTTTATCACCATGAAACATCTCAGCAGTAATGCCACGTTTAGCTAGTTTTTTAGCTAGGTGATGACAGTGGTTTTTGGCATTGACGAAAACAAGCACTTGCCGCCATTCGTGTTGCTTAATCAAATGTGCTAATAGTGCCGTTTTTCCGCCTTTATTAACGGTAAAAACGCGCTGCACTAATGTGCTGGTATCTGTGCTTTGCAATTGCATTTCAACCGGGTCGTTAAGTAGTTCTTGGCTTAGAGCCTGTACTTTTTCAGGAAAGGTCGCCGAGAATAATAAGGTTTGTTTTTTCTTTGGCAGTAAGGCTAACAGCTCAGCTAATTCTTCTGTAAAACCAAGGCTTAACATTCTATCGGCTTCATCAAGCACTAAGGTTTTAACCCTATCAAGTTTAATCGCATTACTTGAAATTAAATCGAGTAATCGACCCGGTGTTGCAACCAAAATATCGGTGCCGCCGCGTAATGCAAGCATTTGTGGGTTCGTTGATACACCTCCAAAAACAGCCACCGTTTTAATTGCACCGTTAAAATGTAACGCATAAGATTTAATGCTATCGGCAATTTGCTTGGCCAGTTCACGAGTAGGCACCAGC
>JAHRWG010000188.1 GCA_019090295.1 Cycloclasticus sp.
ACTTACTTAACCAATGCAAATGGCCACGAACACATTACCGGCTTCTACCTACCTGGAGAAATTTTTGGGCTAGAAAGCATTGCTGGCCGGCAGTACCTCAATTCAGCTAAAGCTCTCTCTGATACTCGGCTATGTAAAATTAACTACCAGCAACTAGCGACCTTACGAAAAAACAACTCCTCACTAACTGACTGGGCCATTAACCTTTTTAGCCAATCACTGGCATCAGGTCATGATTTCTTTAATTGCCTCTCACAACATACCGCTCTCTCTCGTCTAGCAACTTTTATTCTTGCTATATCAATGCGTACCAGCCGGACTACAACACAGCAGCTTGTATTCAGCCTTCCCATGTCACGCCAGGATATTGGTAATTACCTAGGCCTAGCACCAGAAACAACCAGTCGCGCATTTTCTAAACTGGTGGAACAAAATTGTCTAAAAAAGAGAAACAAGGACATTGAGATAATCGACCTACCTAAGCTAACTGAATTTTCTTTATTAAGCGGCTCTAATTAGTCAATTACTTCGACAAGATGCAATAAAAAAGGCCCTCAAGGGCCTTTTTTATTGTTCAACTTAGCAATATTACTGCACTACATAGGTAAGTAGCTCATCAATAAACCCTAAAAGAAGCAGTGAATATTCTTATCAAGTACAACACGTTGATCTAAGGTAATCACTCTGGAAGCCAGTTTCCATTGGCCATCTTCCTTTCTTAGCCTATCCATACGAATACCATAATGAGTTGCTTGGTCTCGCTGCATACGGCTACGGAACAAAACAAATGCAGAACGTACCTCAATCTCACCGTCAACGTCTGCCCAATGGGCATCAATATTACTGATAATACGACGATTACGAACCCTAGGGTCCTCTGCCCATACAATACCCGTATCAAGCCTAGCTACGCGCATGCTTAACATACCAAAATTATCGTTATATAAGTACGTCGTTTGTGAGTTACCCAGTACCTTTTTATCTTTTCTATAACGAACTTCCTGAGTAGGCAGTTGGTATATTATATCCTTAGTTAACATGCCTCCTAACCAATCATCGAAACGCTCTTCATCCAACGCTCTTGCTTCTTGTACTAAAAACCGCTCAACTTCAAAATGAGTAGACTGGTCGACGCTTTGCCCTGCTTGTTGATTATTTGTGCTCATCTTAGCCTCCTATTTTTTTTGCTCTAATTGAGCAGTCGTTGAAAGTTCACTCCAAGGTTTACCTTCCATAAACTCAGCCCAACGACGATACATACCTCTTTGTGGTGCTTCATTAACCCAGCCTTTACTGACTAAGCCAGGTAGTTCAGGATCAAGGTATTCATGACCTTGCCCCATACCAATGTAAAGCGTACCTTGGCGAGTTGAGTAGCCTTTATTAGACTGTGTACATTGCTCCATATTCTCGCCATCATCACTCTCAAGAATCCCTGCCGTACCAAAGGTCAACATATTATCGGTATGAATCATTTGCTTTAGTTCTTCTGGCATCTCTTTTTCAACTAAGGTCCAAGTGAACACCTCAATGCTATGTGGGCCGCGTGGCTGCCACATTTTGAACGTATTGGTTCCGTACAAGAATGAACAGTTTGGGAAAATAGCGGCATCCCAGTGACCACGATAGAACTTCTCTCTGTGCTCGTCCATTTTCTCTCTAACCACGGGTGAGCGCTCATCTATCCACTTCTGATAAGCTTCTTGCACAGGACCTGGGTGCAAGGCAGCTGCCGCCTCCCAAATAATACCGAAGCCATGCCCTTCTGGTACGGTTACTTGCAAGCCAGATGTTTCAGCATCATAGACTGCATTACCCTTTGCTACTGCCAATGGCCCACCGGAAATCTCCAAAGCTGACGCATGCGCCCAGCCCACGTGATAACCATCACCAATAAAGTTTTCAGTAGGGTTCTTCCAGTTGCAATCTAAAATAGACTTCATCGGAGGACCAATAAGTTCACAACCACCTGGTACATCCATAAATGAATCCATATACCAAGCCATTCCACCCAAGTAGTCTTTAAGTGATGGGGCATCTTCATCAAACGTGCCAAATACGAAACCTTTATAACTCTCTACCCTAACCTTTTTAAGGTGCAAAGCATCCTTATCAATTTCATTATGATATGCCTGTTTCTCTAGTGGTACATCAACAAGGCTTCCATCCATACCAAATACCCAACCGTGGTATGGGCAAGTAAATGCCTTTGCATTACCCCCATCTGAAAAGCATACCGCGTTGCCCCTGTGGGTACATGAGTTAACAAACGCTTTAATGCTGCCATCGTTTTGACGAGCAACAACCACTGAGTCTTCACCCATGGTTGTTGCTTGATAGTCACCGTCATCAGGAATAATTGACTCATGGGTTAAAAATAACCAACAACGAGCAAAAATTTCCTCCATTTCCTTCTGATAGATGTCTTCATCCCAGAATATAGAGCGGTCTTGAATAGCACCATCCTGCTGAACTAGTTTATTGATTGATTTCATATGCATTCCTATTATGAACTTAGAAGTTTTTGAATTAATTGTATAGCTACAATACCGCTCTTCCAATAAAACTAAATGACCTAAATCAATTTTAATAATAAGCAGTCACTTATACATATTTGTAAGAGGGAGCGCTTTTATTAAAAAGCTTTTATTCAGCGTTCCTTTATACTAAAGTAAGTATGAATCTAATAAATGTTAGGCTTAACTAAGCCTAAATCGACTAGGCATAAAATACAAAATGAATTCTGATTGTGAGAACTGCACCTTATCCTACCGCTGCGTACCATCAGCTATTTCATCTAAGGAGCTTTTCCGTTTTACCAACATAGTGAGCACCAATGAGCTATACCAACCTCATGACAAACTGTTTGAACAAAGCACAAAAGCTGACCACCTCTATGTTGTTAAGTCCGGTTCATTTAAAACCTCTATTCAAGGATCAACTAATAACCCTCATGTAAACGGGTTTTTTCTTCCTGGTGAACTGATCGGCATGGAAAGCATGGCTGGGAACAACTACCTCAGCAGCTCAACAGCCATTGAAAGCAGCTTGGCTTGTAAGATTAACTACCGCCAACTGGGTGCTCTACGGAAGGATTTTCCGTTACTTTCTGACTTATCAGTAAAGCTGTACAGTCAGGCTCTTGCCTTATCACAAAGTATTCTGTCTTGCGTTTCAAAGCAATCGGCCGCTCAACGCTTAGCTTGCTTTATTTTAATCCTGATGGAAAGAACCAAACAACTTAACCGTCGAGTCAGTGAAGTGTACTTAAACATGTCGCGTCAAGATATCGCAAGTCACTTAGGGCTTGCTGTAGAAACAGTCAGCCGCTCTTTTTCAAAATTAATTAAACACGGCTACATTAAAAAAAATAATCGCCACATATATATTACTGATAGTAAACAGTTACAATTTTTTTCAACTCACTAATAAAAATATCAACAAACCTCAATACTAAATAGGAGAATACTATGCCGACTACAGGCAACAAGGGACCAGCGTTAGAATGGCCCGCAAAGTATAATGAAATTCCAAAAGCCGTCTTCGAAATGGAAGAACTTTGGCCCCAAGAGCTAGAAAAAATATTCTATGGCGATGAGTGGCATCCCATTGTCCATCGTGCGGAAATCCCAAACCCTGGCGACTATAAAGCCGCTGAGCTTGGCGAAATGCCTATTTTTGCTGTACATGGTGAAGATGGGCAAATACGTGTTTTCCAAAACACTTGCACTCACCGTGGCACCTCCTTAATCACTGAAAGTTCTGGTAACAAAAAAGAGATTGAATGCCCTTACCACCGCTGGTTGTTCAACTTAGAGGGAGACCTGGTAGGCTGCCCCAATAGCCGTGAATTTACCCCTGACTTTGATGCTAAAGACTTTTCACTCCCTGCCTTACGTGTAGAGGAGTTTTGCGGGCTTTACTGGGTGACCATGAGTGATACCGTTGCACCTTTGAAAGAATACCTAGGTGAAAGTTTTTACGAACCACTAAGCCGTATATTAGGTGGTGATGGTCGTTTGAAGCTCATCGGCTACCAAAAAGTAACGTATGA
>JAHRWG010000189.1 GCA_019090295.1 Cycloclasticus sp.
AACCAACTGAGCTAAAGGCCCGTTAAGGGTGGCTTACTCCATAGAGTCTATGAAACTACGCAAGTGCTCTGTACGAGAAGGGTGGCGCAACTTACGAAGTGCTTTTGCTTCAATTTGGCGAATACGTTCACGTGTTACATCAAATTGCTTACCAACTTCTTCTAGCGTATGGTCTGTGTTCATATTAATACCAAAACGCATTCTTATTACTTTCGCTTCTCTTGCTGTTAAGCCTGCTAATACATCTTGAGTAGACTCTCTTAAGCTTTCTATTGTTGCTGAATCCACCGGCGAAACGGCATTCGCATCTTCAATAAAGTCACCTAAGCTAGAGTCATCATCGTCACCAATGGGGGTACCCATAGAGATAGGTTCTTTAGCAATTTTTAATACTTTTCGAACCTTATCTTCAGGCATTTCCATTTCAACTGCTAGTTCTTCAGGCGTTGCTTCTCTACCTTTTTCTTGCAAAATTTGACGTGAAATACGGTTAAGCTTATTGATTGTTTCGATCATATGCACTGGGATACGAATGGTTCTTGCTTGATCGGCAATAGAACGTGTAATCGCTTGGCGAATCCACCAGGTTGCATAGGTTGAAAACTTGTAACCACGACGGTACTCAAACTTATCCACGGCCTTCATTAGGCCGATATTGCCTTCTTGAATAAGGTCTAAGAACTGCAATCCGCGGTTAGTATATTTTTTTGCAATTGAAATAACAAGTCGTAAATTAGCTTCGACCATTTCTCGCTTAGCTCGGCGAACTTTAGCATCACCTATGGTTAAGTGACGGTTAATGTCTTTAATTTCAGTTGTTACCAGTTGACTTTCGCTCTCAATATTTGACAGTCTAATCTGTGCTTTTTTAATTTCTGAGAAGTTTTCCTGTATTACTTTAACAAAAGGTTCATCGCTTTCTAACAGCGGTGTCAGCCAATCTAAACTGCTTTCATTTTTAACAAAACCCTCTAAAAAAACCTTCCTAGGCATTTTTGCTTTTTTGACACAAATACCAATGATTGTTCTTTCTTGTGCTCGGACAAAGTCTATCCGTTCTTTCATGATAGACGTCAGCATGTTAAAGAAGCGAGGCGTAAATTTAATCGCCATAAAGAGTAAAGCTAACGCATCAAATTCTTTTTGAGCAGCATCTGATGAGAATCCTTTTTTCACTATAACAGCTCGGCAAATTTTATATTTTTCTATGATTTCATCTATACGGACTTGAACATCAGCGAGAGTGATACCGGGTACCTCTTCAGCATTTTCGTCTTTTGCTGCTGCTGGCTGCGTATAGTCATAGTCGTCTTCAAGGTCGACAAAATCAGGAATGTAGTCAAGTAAGCGAAGTTCTTCACGTTTAATCTTTTCAAACGTCTCAAGAAACACTGCAACCACTTCTGGGTAACGAACGATGGCGGCGAGCATGTCGTGCTGCCCTTCTTCTATACGCTTTGCGATATCAAGTTCGCCTTGGCGAGTCAGTAAGCCAACCGTGCCCATTTCACGCATATACATACGCACTGGATCAGTGGTTCGCCCAAGTTCTTTATCAACAGTTGCTAATGCAACCGCAGCAACTTCTGCTGCCGCTGATTCATCAACGTTTCCGCCACTGGCTGCCCCAGTTGAAACAGTATCAGATTCGGGTGCGATTTCATGAACCTCGATACCCATATCTGAAATCATTGTAACGATTTCTTCTATACGCTCAGGCTCCACATCTTGTGGCAAATGATCATTAACTTCAGCATAGGTTAGATACCCCTGCTCATGCCCCATGGCAATGAGGGCCTTGATCTTAGATGCTTGCTCTTTCTGCTGCTCTTTATCCATCAATCTCTCGTGCTAATCCTGTCAAACTGAACAGAGTATTATAGCAGATTTTTAATTTTTTTCTACTCTACGCAGACTATTATCCAATAGTATGGCTCGAAGCTCTTCTTTTTCACTAATTGTTAAGTCAACATCTTGACTTAACAGGTACTCCAAACGACTTTGGCCTACCTGTTTTTTTAACTTGTCAACAGCACCCGATATTTCGTCTCGCATTGAATCACCAACCAGCAACCTCTCTTCAGCGAATAGTTTAGTAATTATTCTTTCTATATCACTTCCACGAAAGCGTTCTAGGAGTATCGCGGGGGTGATGCCTGAGCTAGTTCTAATAGCGGATAGAACTCTCTGCAAAACCTCCATACCTGGCACTTCCAATAACAACCATTCCTCATCTGGGCTAATATCTTCAGCTAAGTGCGGCTCATGAAGCAAGGTTGTTATTAGCTGGCGAATAACTGAAGGGCTCTGCTTAGCAGAGCCTGCATTTGATTTCTTTACTCGGTAAGTTGATCGCTGGTTCTTTATGCTTTCTGATTGAGGGACTTGACTTAACTCTGCTAGCTGCTTGTTCATCATCGTTGCAAACGCCCCATCTGGCAATGTCTGCAAGAGTGGTCGCGCTTCTTCCAAAAAGCTAGCACGCCCTTCAATCGTGTCAAGCGGATGGCGCTCAGTCAGATAACTAAAGAAATAGCGAGACAAGGGTAGAGCCTCATCAATAAGGCGCTCAAAATGCTCAAGCCCTTGTTCGCGGATTAAACTATCGGGATCTTGCCCTTGCTGTAATAATAATACCTTTATTTGCCGGCCACTACGCAATGCCGGCAATGCATTTACAACGGCTCGCCATGCTGCTTTTTGGCCCGCACTATCCCCATCCATGCAAATAACCAGCTCAGATACCGAACGGAACATTAAGTCAATCTGTTCTCGGGTAATGGCCGTACCTAAGGCGGCCACAACATGAGCAATGCCAAGCTGCGATAAAGAAATCACATCCAAATAACCCTCAACTAAGATGAGGCGTTGTATTTTACTCGATGATTTAAGTGCTTCATATAAACCATAAACCTCTCGACCCTTGTGATACAAAGGGGTTTCAGGCGAGTTTAAGTACTTTGGCTCCCCACTATCTAATATTCGCCCACCAAAACCAATTGTTTGTCCTCGCTTATTACGAATGGGGAAGATAATTCGCTCACGGAAACGATCATAGGTTTTATTATTGTCATTGCTAACAACCAAGCCAAGCTCTTTCAACACCCCCTGCGCTACCTCTGTTTGCCCAAGTGTTGACAGTACATTATTCCAACCTGCTGGAGCAAAACCCAACTGATATTTTTTTGCTATCTCGCCAGTTAAACCCCTGTTTTTTAAATATTCAGAGGCCAGCCCTGATGATTTATGCTGGCGTAGTTGCTGCTGATAAAACTCGGACACCCGCTCATTCATTTCACGTAAAGGCGTTAAGTCTCTTACTGGCTGGGTTGGCTCATAACCTTGCTCGCGTTGCACTTCAACACCTGCACGACTGGCTAACTCCTCAATTGCTTCTACAAAACTCAGGTGGCTATAGTCCATTAAAAAACCAATCGCTGAGCCGCTAACGCCACAGCCAAAGCAATGATAGAACTGCTTATCTTGGCTGACAGTAAAACTTGGGGTTTTTTCGTTATGGAAGGGACAGCATGCCGAGTAATTAGCGCCTTTTTTCTTTAGTGGCAACAAACTGTCAATTACATCAACCACATCGGTACGGGCTAATAAATCATCAATAAATTGCTGTGGAATTCGGCCTGCCATTATTTACTCAATCAAGAACTCATTTGGTTTTAGTGTGAGTCAATACTAACGCAATACCCGTATGTTTTAGTAGTGATTACGTATCAGGCTAGCATAGAAGCATAAACGCTGAAAATTTTAAAACTTACGACAGTTTAGCTTTGATTTTTTGGCTAGCTGCGCCTAAGTCGGCACGGCCTTGTAATTGTGGGCGAAGAATCGCCATCACCTTACCCATTTCTTTCATACCCTGCGCGCCAGTGCTACTAACCGCATCATCAATTAATTGCTCAATTTCAGAGTCTGTTAGCTGCTGAGGAAGGTACTGTTGAATAATGAGCATTTCTTTTTGCTCAATCTGAGATAAGTCATCACGTCCGGCTTTATCAAACTGCTCAATCGAATCTCGACGCTGTTTGACCATTTTATCGAGCAACTGTAGTACTTGAGCATCATCAAGTTCGGTTCGCTCATCCACTTCACGTTGCTTTATTGCCGCCAAAATAAGACGAATAACACCTAACTTATCTTTTTCTTTCGCTTTCATTGCCAGCTTCATATCCTCTCGGATACGAAGCGACAAAGCATTTACTGCTTCACTCATAACAACTTTCTTTAAGCAAAGCTCGTGGCATAGCCTTAGCTACGACCGCGACGAAGGTTGTTTAATGCACGTCTTGTACGCGACAAACCTTTCAAGTGACGTTTCACAGCGGCAGCAGCTTTACGCTTGCGCTCTGCAGTTGGCTTCTCGTAAAACTCACGTTTACGTGATTCGGCCAAAACACCAGCTCGTTCACATGTACGCTTAAAACGGCGTAATGCAAAATCAAATGGTTCGTTATCTTTAACGCGTACTGAAGGCATGTATCTCTCTCTCTTCTTA
>JAHRWG010000190.1 GCA_019090295.1 Cycloclasticus sp.
CGTTGCGATAAAGAAAAGCCCGCTTATAACTAAAGACACCAGAGACAGGGCGTTAAAAAAATCAAAAGTAAAACTGTTATTAATAGTGTAACTATGAAAAACGAGGAATGAGTGGCCTAAAATAGCCAGCACCAAGCAGCCTAGTAGCACCTTATGTGGGTTGAAGGAGTGTTTGCGTTTAAAGATATTCATCAAAACAGTTGAGGCGCCAGCCAAGTAAATAAAGGTGACAAAGCCACTGAGATAATTGAACATTGTTTGGGAGAGATACATCGGTATAGTGTGTCATAAACCACCACCGGGTAGAAGGGGGTAGTGGGTGAGCAGAGTAAATAATTTGATTTAAATAATAAAATCGTCAGCACAAGGCAATACAGACGTGCGAAAATAAAGACATCAATTTAAAGGTAGTTGCCATGTTCGATAATTTAACCGATCGCTTAAATGCCAGTTTTAAGCGAATTAGAGGTCAAGCAAGACTCACAGAAGATAATATAAAAGACACCATGCGAGAGGTCAGAATGGCCTTGCTAGAAGCTGATGTTGCGTTACCCGTTGTGCAAGCGTTTGCTGCACAAGTTAAGGAACGAGCGCTTGGTCAAGAGGTTATGCAAAGCCTATCGCCAGGCCAAGCAATGCTCAAAGTCGTAAAAGATGAGCTGATTAAAACAATGGGTGAGGCGAATGAGTCGCTTAACTTATCTGCAGAGCCTCCTGTTGTTATTCTTATGGCTGGACTGCAAGGGTCGGGTAAAACAACAACCGTGGCTAAGCTTGCACGTTGGTTAGGAGAGCGTGAGAAAAAGTCAGTTATGGTGGTTAGTGCCGATGTTTACCGGCCAGCAGCGATAGAACAGTTGCAAACATTGTCTGCCGAGGTGGGCGCGAAATTTTTCCCAAGTGACACCAGTCAGAAGCCAGTAAATATAGTTAAAGCAGCCAAAGCAGAAGCAAGCAAGCAGTTTTGTGATGTCCTAATTGTCGATACAGCAGGCCGACTGCATGTTGACGATGCAATGATGGACGAGATTCGTCAGGTGCATGCGGTAGCAGAGCCGGTTGAAACCTTATTTGTTGTTGATAGTATGACGGGGCAAGATGCGGCGAATACTGCGAAGGCATTCAACGATACGCTGCCATTAACTGGGGTCGTGTTAACTAAAACGGATGGTGATGCTAGAGGCGGTGCGGCGCTATCAATCCGTCAAATTACTGGCAAGCCGATAAAGTTTTTAGGTGCGGGTGAAAAGACAGATGCATTAGAACCCTTCCACCCAGACAGAGTTGCCTCACGTTTGCTGGGCATGGGGGATGCGTTAAGCCTTGTTGAAGAGCTTGAAAGAAAGGTTGATAAAAATAAGGCAGCGAAACTAGCTAATAAAATTCAAAAAGGCAAAGGGTTTGATTTAGATGATTACAGGGATCAATTGAATCAGATGATGGAAATGGGGGGGGTGAGCGCAATGATGGACAAAATGCCTGGCATGTCTAATATCCCTCAAAATGTAAAAAGCCAAGTAAACGACAAAGACTTTAGTCAGCAAATTGCACTGATTAACTCGATGACCTCAAAAGAAAAAGTTTACCCAGCCTTGATTAATGGCTCACGGCGAAAAAGAATTGCTAATGGAGCTGGGCTGCAAGTTCAAGATGTTAATAAGCTGATGAAGCAGTTTAAACAAGCGCAAAAAATGATGAAGAAAATGTCTAAAGGTGGCATGGCTAAAATGATGCGAGGTTTAAAAGGGCAGTTAGGGCAAGGTCAGGGCTTTCCTTTTTAACCATAAAGGAGCGCATAAACAGGTAAAAGGTCATTAGGTGGATAGCTTTTAATGCGGCTGATGCCGTTTTCTCATGACTAGAATAAAAAAAACTTCAATAATTTCTATAATTCGCGTAAAATCCTCGAGTTACAGAAATTAAGCTTTATAAAACGAATTCAAAGGAAAATAAATGGTAAAGATACGCCTTTCAAGAACCGGTGCAAAAAAACGCCCTTTCTACCACATAGTTGTTGCTGATAGTCGCAGAAGTCGTGATGGCCGTTATATAGAAAGAATTGGATACTTCAATCCAAGAGCAGTAGGTGCCGAAGTTCGCTTAACACTAGACTCTGCTCGTGTGGATCATTGGGTGTCAGAAGGTGCTCAAGCTACAGAGCGCGTTTCAAAATTAATTAAAGAGGCTGTTGAAGCCGCTGCTTAATGATTCAAGAGCAAGGCTGTTCTACGAACGAAAAAAGTAATAAAGAGTGGTTAAAGCTAGGTCATATAGCTGGAGTATTTGGCGTAAAAGGTTGGCTAAAAATTTACTCTAATACTGATGATAAAGCCGGTATTTTGTCATATAAGCCTTGGTATATTGAGCGAAACAATATTCGCCAATTAGTTAATATAAAGGCTGGGAAACCACACGGTAAAACCGTTATTGCGCAGTTAGAAGGCGTTGATGATAGAAATGAAGCCGAGTTGTGGGTTGGTAGTGATATTTATATTAAAGCTAACCAGTTGGTGACGTTAGGTAAAAATGAGTTTTATTGGTCTGAGCTAATAGGCCTAAATGTTATATCAGTTGCAGGTGAAGATTTTGGTGTTATAGAGTCTATGCTTGAGACAGGCGCTAATGATGTTATGGTGGTGAAAGGGGAGTGTGAGCGACTTATTCCTTTTTCATTAGACCAAGTGATTAAATCTGTTGATCTAGACAATGGAAAAATGATTGTTGATTGGGATTCAGATTTTTAACATATGCAGTTTGATGTTATTAGCCTTTTTCCTGATGAGTTCAACCAAGCAGCATCAATAGGTGTTGTTGGTCGCGCGATTCATGAAGGGCAGGTTCAATTAAGGTTATGGAACCCTAGGTCGTTTACCGAAGATAAGCATCGGACAGTAGATGATAGGCCTTTTGGGGGTGGCCCTGGAATGGTGATGAAGTTTGAGCCGCTTAAAAAAGCACTAGAGGCGGCTGTTAACGCAACTGAAGAGGCAGCAAAGGTAATATACCTGAGCCCTCAAGGGAGACGGTTGGACCAAGAAGGTGTTAGATACCTTGCAGAGTTCCCTAGGCTAGTGCTATTGGCGGGGCGTTACGAAGGTATTGATGAACGACTATTGACCGATTGCATTGACGAGGAATGGTCGATAGGTGATTTTGTTTTAAGTGGTGGTGAGCTACCAGCGTTGGTCATGATAGATGCTGTTTCTCGAACACTGCCGGGTGTGTTGGGGCATGAATTGTCTGCAGCGGAAGATTCGTTTGCGGAGGGTTTGCTAGACTACCCACATTACACTCGACCAGAAACTGTTGATAATAAAACAGTTCCTAAGGTTCTTTTGAGTGGTGATCATGCGAAAATAGCTCGCTGGCGTGAACAGCAAGCATTGGGTAAAACATGGCAAAAAAGGCCTGATTTACTTGAGAAAATAGAGTTGAATACGCATCAGCGTTTACTGCTTGATGAGTATATGATGGATGAATTAAATAACCAAACAGTTAAAGCTGAGGAATAGAAGATGAGTAATATAATTGCACAATTAGAAGCAGAACAAATGACCAATAAATTACCAGATTTTAGTGCTGGTGATACTGTTATTGTTAAAGTTAAAGTTAAAGAAGGTACAACAGAGCGTTTACAATCATTTGAAGGCGTTGTTATTGCAAAGCGTAATCGTGGTTTGAATTCTGCGTTTACGGTTCGTAAAATTTCGCACGGTGAAGGTGTTGAACGTGTTTTCCAAACATACAGTAAACTAATTGATGGCGTTGAAGTTAAGCGTCGTGGTTCAGTTAGACGTGCTAAATTGTATTACTTGCGTGAACTACGTGGCAAAGCTGCACGTATTAAAGAAAAGTTGTAAGACTTAGTTCGATCATGCATATTAAGAGGCCGGTTTTACCGGCCTTTTTTATGTGAAATAGCGAAGGGTTTATTAGTTAAATACTCTCGATAATGACTAGAAATATAAGTGCTACGGCCGTTCAAGTAACAGAGTCCTTTCTTCAGGCATTGTGGCTTGAAGATGGTTTAAGTGATAATACTATTGGCGCATATAGAACGGACTTAATGCTGTTTAACCGTTGGTTAACCAGTCATGAAAAAAACATACTCAACGTCGCAGCAGATGATATCTCTATGTATTTATCTGTACGGCTATCAGAGGGGATATCGGCTAGGTCGATAACCCGTTTTTTATCCAGCTTAAAGCGCTTTTATACCTATGCAGTACGTGAAGGAAGTGTACAGATAAATCCAGCAGCGATTATAGATATGCCTCGTCTTGGACGGTACTTGCCTATAACACTATCTGAGCAAGATGTAGAGTCCCTACTGTTGGCGCCGGATACAGCAACCCCAATGGGACATAGAGATAGGGCCATGTTGGAACTTCTTTATGCAACCGGGCTACGTGTTAGTGAGTTAGTTGGATTAAGCTTGCTGAATGTCAATGTTAGGCAGGGTCTTGTTCGAATTACTGGGAAAGGTAATAAAGATAGGTTGGTTCCGGTTGGGGAAGAGGCGCTGCAATGGATGCAGGATTTTATTAACCAAAGCCGTTTGGAATTACTTGGAAAAAAAGAAACTGACGTGGTGTTTCCAAGCAATCGGGGGAGCGCGATGACAAGGCAAGCTTTTTGGTACTTAATAAAGCGTTACGCCACTAAAGCCGGTATAGACAAAACCATTTCCCCACATACTTTACGGCATGCCTTTGCTACGCACTTGTTGAATCATGGGGCTGACTTAAGAGTGGTTCAGCTATTGTTGGGCCATAGCGACTTATCCACGACACAAATTTATACACATATAGCACAAGAACGCTTGAATAATCTCCATTCAAAACACCATCCGCGTGGCTAAATACATTTGAGAGGTATGTTTTTTTGTCTTTAGCGTGTCTAATGTATCTCATTCAATTAAAAGGTTTGAAAATGAAAAAATACTCACTGTTATTACTTTGTCTAAGTTTATTTGCTCAGGTAGCTTTTGCTAATAAGGCATTGATTGTTGAGGAGCTCACCCCGCTTATCGGTGCAATAAGTGTGGATAATGTTAAGGAAACAGAGGTTAAAGGTATTTACCAGGTTCTCGTTAATGCTCAAGTTATTTATGTGTCTGCAGATGGTCGTTATATATTTCAAGGACATTTATTGGACACAAAAACACGGAAAGACCTAACAGAATTAACGTTAAATCAGGTAAGAAAGCAGCAGTTAAGTAGCATTAGCGAGAAAGAGATGATTATCTTTCCTGCCAAAGATGCCAAACACACCCTAACTATTTTCTCAGATATTGACTGCGGTTACTGCAGGAAGCTTCATGCAGGCCTCAGCGATTATACGGATCTAGGTATTACTGTTAGGTATCTGTTTTATCCTCGGTCTGGCCCTAATACGGAGTCTTACCACAAAGCGGTATCAGTTTGGTGTGCAGAGGATAGAAACCAAGCGTTAACAGATGCAAAAATCAACAACAAAGTGATTAGTAAATCATGTGATAACCCTGTCGATAAACACATGAAATTGGCGCAAACTTTTGGCGTAAGGGGGACCCCTGCCATATTGACAGAGGATGGGGTCATGTTGCCAGGTTATCTTCCAGCAAAAGAATTAGTGGCAAGGCTCAATTGGTAACAATTACTCGGCTAACTTTTTTAGTTGATAAATGGCATCTAAGGCCTCTTTTGGACTCAACTCATCAGGCAGTAGTTGTTCCAAGTAGCTCATCGCAGCTTGGTTACTATTGTTATTAAATAAGTCAAATTGATCTGCTTTGTTAAGGCTGGGTGGTAATTGACGATGCTCTAGCTGTTTGAGTTTTTTACGAGCACGTTGAATAACGACGGCAGGGACACCGGCAAGGGCCGCAACTTGCAATCCATAACTTTGATTGGCGGGCCCATTTTTTACAGCATGTAAAAAAACAATATTATCACCGTGCTCAATGGCATCTAAATGAATATTAGAAGCAGTCGATGTTTGCTCAGGGAGAGCAGTCATTTCAAAGTAATGGGTAGCAAATAAGGTGAATGGCTGAGTTTGGTTAGCAAGGTAGTCAGCCGTTGACCAAGCAAGCGATAAACCATCGAAGGTGCTGGTGCCACGTCCAATCTCATCCATAAGCACTAAGCTTTTATCGGTGGCATTGTGCAAAATGTTGGCAGTTTCAGACATTTCAACCATAAAGGTTGAGCGCCCACTGCTTAAATCATCAGACGCGCCAATGCGAGTAAATATCTGGTCAATAGGGCCAAACCTTGCTTCATTTGCTGGCACACAGCAGCCAATATGAGCCATTAGCGTGATCAGGGCAATTTGGCGCATATAAGTAGACTTACCACCCATGTTTGGCCCAGTAATGACGAGTAAGCGACGTTTGGCGTCTAACTCAACATCATTTGCAACAAAGGGCACATCTAGAATGCTTTCAATAATAGGGTGGCGTCCTTGCTTAATCCAAATACCAGGCAGATGGGTGAATTGAGGTTGTTTGAAATTTAAATAACTAGACCTTTCCGCAAAGTTGGCTAATAGGTCGATCTGAGCCAGCGCCTCTGCGCAGGCTTGAAGGGCATTTAACTGTGGGGAGAAGCTGTTTAATAAGTCGTGATAAAGTGTTTTTTCATGGCTTAAAGCCTCATCTTTTGCGCGTAAAACTTGATCTTCAAATGCTTTAAGTTCTGGTGTGATATAACGTTCTACATTTTTTAAGGTTTGCTTTCTGATGAAGTGGGCCGGCACTTTATCAGCTTGCAAGCGAGGGACTTCAATATAGTAGCCATGAACACGGTTGTAACTCAGTTTTAAGGTGCTTATTTTACTGTCGTCACGTTCTTTTTTTTCCATATCCAGTAAAAACTGTTCTGCATTAGCGCTAATGCTTTTAAGGTCATCAAGTTGCTTGTCGTACCCTTTGGCGATAACGCCTCCATCGCGAATAAGAACGGGTGGGTTGTCTACGATGGCTTCGGCTAATAATGTGTAGGTCGACTGGTGATTGCCAGACTGAGTAAAAAGCTCTTTTAGCAACGGAGCATCTAACTGCTCTAAGACTTGTTGAATGTCTGGTAGGTTCTTAAGTGTTTGGCGCAAGCTAACAAGATCACGGGGTCGGGCTGTTAAAAGCGCGATACGGCTAGTGATGCGCTCAATATCGCCAGTTAATTTAAGAGATGCTTGTAAACGCTCCAGTATGTTTGGCTGCTTGAGCTGCTCAAGAGCTAAATAACGGTGTTCAATAGTGTTTTGGTTACGAAGAGGAAGGTGTATCCAACGTCGTAACAGGCGTGCGCCCATGCTTGTTTTGCAATGGTTAAGTAGGCCGAACAGAGTTAATTTAATGTTGCCAGATGGGTGAGTGTCCAGCTCAAGGTGCTGCCGAGTTGCAGCGTCTAATGTAATAAAGTCACTTTGCCTAATAACCTTAATCGCTTTAAGGTGAGGGATAGCAGATTGGTGAGTGTCTTTGAGATATTGTAGTAATGCACCTGCTGCGTTAATGGCTAGGGGTAGCGACTCGCAGCCAAAGCCTTTCAAGTCTTGTGTACCAAACTGTTTGGTTAAGAGGCGGGTTGCTGTTTGAAGGTCAAAATGCCAGTCAGCTAATTGGCAAACGCTTTTGTGGCTGCTTAATAGTGAGGATAAGTTACTCTTTTCACTGATGAGGGTTTCAGCTGGGTTTATTCTAGCCAGCTCTGAGATGAGAAGTGATTCGCTAGTTAACTCTTGTAAAAGGAATTGGCCACTGGACAGGTCAACGGTCGCCAAGCCAAAACTATTTTTAAGGTTAAAAATAGCGCACAATAAACTGTCTTTTTGTGCATCTAGTAATGCATCTTCGGTCAGTGTGCCGGGGGTAATAACACGCACCACTTGACGCTTTACGATGCCTTTGGATAAAGCAGGGTTACCCATTTGCTCACAAATGGCAACGGACTCTCCTGCTTTAATCAGTCGAGCTAAATAACCGTCAGCTGCATGGTGAGGAATACCAGCCATAGGAATAGGTGTGCCATTTATAGACCCGCGACTAGTCAGGGTTATCCCGAGTAGCTCCGATGCTTTAACAGCATCGTCAAGGAATAGCTCATAAAAATCCCCCATGCGGTAAAATAACAGGGTGTTAGGGTGACCTTTTTTAATGTGCAGAAATTGCTGCATCATTGGAGTGTGGCTAGGTTTCGGGGCTATTTTTTTTGGCATTTAAGTATTTTAACAACCTTGTAAACCCGCGGTTAGTTAAATTAACTTTTTAAGGTGAGAAAGTATGAGTAGTGATAGAAATGATGAGATAAGAGAAATAAGTTTAAAGTTAGCCGAAACGTTGGTGGAAAAAAATAAAACATTAGCAATTGCTGAGTCGTGTACTGGTGGATGGTTGTCAAAGGTCTTAACAGACTTACCAGGTAGCAGTGAATGGTTTTTGGGTGGAGTGGTTAGCTACAGTAATGCAGCAAAATGCAAGTTATTACATGTTGATAAGGATAGCTTGAATCAGTTTGGTGCGGTTAGTACCGAGGTTGCGCAACAAATGGCTGCAGGTGCTCAACGTGTTTTTTCTGCATCAATAGCGCTTTCTACTACTGGTATAGCGGGGCCTTCGGGAGCAACCGCTGAAAAACCCGTAGGCCTTGTGCATTTTGCTACCAAAACATCAACAAACCTGATGACGACAGAGGCGAAAGTATTGATGGGTGATCGTACGCAAATAAGGCAGGAGGCTGTTTTGGTGGCCTTACACATTATATTAAGAGAGCTGGCGGTATCAACACGATAAAACTCGAAATTCATTATGCGCTAATGTGAGTTTATGTGATAATTAATGATTAATGACGATAATTTGCTCTTGCATAACGTGAGGGTTTTGATGAGGAATACAAATGGACGACAATAAGAAGAAAGCACTTAGTGCAGCACTGTTACAAATTGATAAGCAGTTTGGGAAAGGTTCAGTTATGCGCATGGGTGATGGGTCGGCATTGCCTGATATTGAAACCTATTCAACGGGCTCGATTGCACTAGACGTTGCTTTAGGCGTGGGTGGCCTTCCACGTGGGCGAATTGTTGAGATTTATGGGCCGGAGTCCTCTGGTAAAACAACCTTAACATTAGAGACGATAGCGCAGTGCCAAAAAGCAGGCGGAACGGCAGCATTTGTTGATGCTGAACATGCGCTAGACCCTGTTTATGCCGATAAAATTGGCGTAGATATGGAG
>JAHRWG010000359.1 GCA_019090295.1 Cycloclasticus sp.
AGTCGTCGGCAGCGTCAGATGTGTATAAGAGACAGTCTAAAAACACTCACAACACAACAACTACACAACTACCACCAACAACTAGAACAAACAATCAAACAAAACCAAAGATCAGGCAACGCAATATACCTACAAACACCACAACAAACCCAACTAATAAAACAAGCACAACACATACAACAACAAATCAAACAACTACTAAACAAATAATAACAACAATAACAAGGAGACATACATGAACACACTACTAACAATACTTAAAACATCAACAAACAAACACATCTATGTAGATATAGATGGCACACTACTATCATCACAACTAGATACCATCTTTAACAACAACTATACCAACCCTGACAACACACAACAACACAAAGACACCATCATACAATGGTATAGACAACTCAACTACACCACACTATCAATCAACTACCCATTACTCATACAATTAATCATACTTAAATACATATTCAAATACACACTACACATATGGACTAACAGAGGACAATCCAACCAACCTATGACCCTCACTAACCTATCCATATACCAACACATATTCACTACACAAACATACCATGCTGGTACCAAAATCAACACCACACCTAATGGCATCATACTAGATAACGAACCTAAATACATCAACATCAATAACAACCACAACAACATACTAATCACCTTCTAATACACACATACACATACCCATATACACACCCTCTAACCTAAGGACATACCATGAATAACCCTACTAACAACACTACTACTACTACTACTAACACTACACAGGAGACTACTATGAACAACACTACTATCACTACTGCTACTACTACTACTCAAACAAGGGCTACTAAGATGACTAAGACAGACAACCTACTCAAGCTAATACTACTAGTCAAGCAGACTAGGGATGGACGCCTAGAGAAGAGCTCTATCATGAGCATACTAGGTAAGTCACGAGCACAGAGCTACAAGATAGTACAAGAGTACCTACTACCAGGGGACACACGTCCTGCTGTATTCACAGAGGTAGAGGTCAAGGGTACTAAGTACCTATGCCTGAGCAAGCCCTTCCTATAAGAGGGGTACCTATATACGCATACGCATTTAACTCATATACGGAGGTATATATGAAAGAGTTAACAGATGTTCAAAAGGACATCATTCGAGTGAAAGCAAAGCTTATGGAGCAAGCTATGTGGGATGCAGCAGAGAAAGAGTCTTATGTATATAAGCCTAAGTTCTCTCTCTTCAATCTTATTGGAGAGTATCCAAGAGTGGCTATTGTTATCGTCATGCCTATAAGCATGTGTATAGCAGCAGCACTCGTAGACATGATGTCCTAATGCCGAAATACACACAAGGAGTAAGTGTGTATATGCATGCCGTGATGGGTGTGTACTGATGAGGCAGTCACCTTATGGAGGGTTCTTCCTATGAAGAAACAACTCAAGACTCTTACTCGTAAGAGCAAGTCTCAGCCTAAGGCTAAGGCTACTACAACTACAGCATCAGCTGTTGTTGACTCTAACGTAGAGGTAACACTCTACACAGAAGATCTGCCTAAGGGTCTTCAAATTGTAGCGGGTAAACCGTTGCAACCTGGTACTGCTGAATGGCAGAGACGCCAGGATAACTTCAACGCTAAGAAGCTTGCAAAAGCTGAACTAGCGAAAGAAGTTGCCCCTATTCAAGGGAAGATCGTAATTGATCTTTCTAAGATTAAGTTGGCAGCTTAATTTCCTATGCACAAGGATGTGCAATTTTATTAACCCTAAAAGGAGAGTGTATGACAAAGGAACAGATGATTATCAACTTAGACAGAGAGGACGTATTAAGAAAGAGAATTGCTTTAATCACTGCAGAAATATCTAAAGGCATAAATGAAGGGGCGTTAACCCTTGGATGCATTACGGATATAGCAGCAAAAGGAATGAGAGATGATTATGAGTTGGGGTTATTGCTAGCAGAGCAAGACAACAATGTTTCGTTAACAAGAGAAGCAAAGAAGGGAAGAAAAGCAGCTTAATTATTAATCTATGGCACATGGAGGTGCTTCAACAAAGGAGTGAGTATGAGTAAGTTAGAGGACGATGTATGTAACATCTTGGGTGAAATGTTATTTGATGATGCATTCTTACGCACAGGTTATTGCGAAGAGGACACTGTCAGAGCCAATGACATGCATGAGAGTGCACCCGCACAGCTTATTAGTTTATTAGAAGAAAGAGGATACACAATTTCGTGTAAGAACCAAAGGACTTTTATGAAAACCGATTCACAAACAATTGACCAAATCTTAAACACAGACGCAGACAAACTACTTCAAGGAGATCGCATGATGCCTACAAGCTTAGCAGAGTTTATCAACAAGAGACACAAGGACCTCATACCAGTAGATGAGTGTTATGACATGTTTAATGACGCGGTCATTGCATGTAAGCACCATAAAGAAGCGTTCGGTTTCATACCGGAAGCATGGGCGACGTTCATGATAGACGTGAAACTAAATCTACAACTGAAGGAGAACCCTTCAAAGGAGAAGTTTATGGATTCATTACTTGAGAGAAGTGCACAAAGATTAGCTTGGATTGCAAGGATTGCATCTGCTCCTACTGACTATGACCAAGAGGAGTTACTAGAGATGAACATGGCTGAGCTTGAAGAAGCTTTAGACAAGACATTTCCTAGTGAGCCAAAAATGGAGAAAGGCAGCTTTGGTAGAGGATTCTACAAGAACGCAGCATAAGGAAGTATTAACCTGCACAAGGATGTGCATAATTCAAAGGAGAAGTTATGAGCAACAAAGCAACAATTGAATTCGTAGAAGAACTAGAATCCGACACAGCAGAAGGAGAACAGTTAAGGAAAACAATGGGTCTGATAGGTGAGCACATAGCATGGCTGTCATCCCTGGGGTATGACGAGGAGATATTAGAGAAGACAGAGCTTCTGTCTATTATGGATTTTTCTAATGCAGTAAGAGAGGTAGTGCTACACGAAGGAGGCATAGACAAGGAGGGTGGTGCAAAAGTAAAGCTGTTAATAGACCTAGGAAAAGAGCTAGGAATGAACAAGATAGGACACGGAAGAGTGTATCTAGGAGCATACGTAGCATAAGCACACGACCTGGAGGATGTCGTTAAAAGACTCGCGCTTATTTTATTAACAACCAAGGAGATTCCGATGAGTAGAAAGATCAAGTGTCCCGATTGTGGGGAAATGGTAAGCATTAAAGACTGTCAGTACTTAGACCACTGTCCTGCCTGTCCACCACCAAAGAAGAGAGTGTGGCTCAGAGTTAATGGTATGGAGTACCTAGTCACAGAGAGAACAGCAGAGTGTAACAAGCTGGGATGGGATGTAGATTTTTGTGGAGGAGCAGAGGATGAAGCGCATTACGCTAACTATGCACCACCAAAGAAGTACATATTCAATACAAGAAAGTGTAAGCATGATGACCCAGAAGTCATTGAAGACAAGCATGAATTCCCTACATGGGAAGAGTCTCAGCATCCTGATTTTCAATCCGAAGAAGAAGAGGAAGCTTACTGGCAAGAGATGAGTAAAGCAGAGTAGTTGTTACGCAGTAGTATTTTACCATTTAGCATTTAACATTAATTAATACCGGCATGACGTCGGTAGCTTTAAAGGAGCAATGATTATGAAGAACGCAAAAGCAAAACTCAACAACATTACCAAAGTTACTGTTACCCCTAAGGGTAGCAGAGTTAAACCCAAGAAGGAGCTTCCGATGAAAGACTTCACTATTGAAGAGGTACCAGTCGTCATGACTGAACTAGGGCTTACGCCTCAACAGCTTGCAGAGTTTGGAGAGTACACACTCG
>JAHRWG010000368.1 GCA_019090295.1 Cycloclasticus sp.
GTATATCCCACTAATACTCTGTCCTCATCAACAATGAGATCTTGAGATTCGACCCATCTCCCATCTTTAGTTCGCACTCTATGATCTGGAGTACATTCAATAGTAGTTCCATCTTCAAGAGTTAATTTTACGCATCTTTTCACTCCTTGAGGAAAGAAATTTGTTTGTTCTCTTAACACTACTCCATCCTTTTTCTTATTATAAGCGTAAACTCTTTCGTTTTTCTGATTATAGTCTATCATATCTTTAATGAGTACAGAATGATCTCCTGAAACTGTTACAGGGGTCGTAGCTCTCCAGCACCCTACATGATCCTCAAAATCGATGACATGACATTCGCTGTCTGGGGTGGGATCATCATCTCTCAATATTGTGTCATATGATATGTTATAGGCAATCATGATTGATGGATACAGAGAGGCGAAATCAAGACAAGCTACATTTTCGTAGTCACCCGGTACCGCTTTGAACACCACAGCTCCCTGGTACTTCTCTATGACATCCGTGTATGCCTTATAGGGAATAATAATGTTATTAGCCATAGTTTCCCTATATAATTGAGCGATGACTTTGATTTGTTGCCCTCGAGTATGCATATAAGTGGCAGGAACGTTCATAACATTGGCTAATTCATCCATAGTGGTCCGAAGGTTTAGTTTTTCCGCTAACTTAATAGGCAATATACCATCTTTCTTGCAGTAGACACCGCATATCCAGATAGCCTTTTTCACCAGTTTTTGTATGCCATCAGGGGTCGAGTTCAACAGATCTTTTCTCAATTGTTTCATGACACCATGAGTCTGTCGGAGAGGAAATATTTCTTTGATCCTTCTCTTAATCTTTTTCAGTTGAAAGATATTAACCCTCTTTTCAACTAAAGGACCGATCTCCTGAGTCAGTAAAACGGACATAAAAAGCTGACGGGCGCTGATATCTTCCTTTGAGTCCTGTAAGAAATATTCAGACACCGCCTTTAAAGAATAAGTCGGGAGCCGAAAATTCCTTTCTATCTCTGGTAGGACATCCATATTGGTTCTACCATGACAATCTAAGTACATAAAGTCTTGCTGTCCGTAAGCTGAACTACTCCACGTGAATTTCTTCTTAATAGCGGACTGTCCGATTAGTCTACTAATCTTAGAAAATCGAGGATAAATACCACAAAGGGTTGCTCGGTATACTAGATAATTCCAATCAAATTTCATAATATTATACCCCGTAAAGATATCTGGATCTTCGGTCGCTATTAAGCTGGAGAAACTCAATAACAAATCTTTCTCCGACTTATAACGTCTCACTTCTATCCCGTCGATATCTTTTGGGTCGTAGAGAGTCAATAATATCATATTCATTTTACTCTCCGAGTATCCGAAACATCCAAAAATCATGATAATCTGGAAGATTATATTCTCCGGTATTTCTGGATCTGGCATCTTTGAATTGTGATTCTTGGAATAACACTCAATGTCGAAACTGCAATACTTCAGAGGAGTCACGATCGTCTTTTTCTGTTCATATGGAGAGACATTTTCCCAATCTACTTCTAAATCTATATCTGCTGTTGAGAATTTTCTCTCTTCTTCTGTTAAATCGTCGTCTTCGACTTCTTCTACGACCTTTATCCACCCGGCCAACTTAATATCTTGTCTGGCAGTGAATTTGATGATAGGATCGATGTTTTGCTCGTGAACCAAAAATTCTCCCCCGGTAAAAGTACCGACTTCTGGGATATGGAGACTTCTAGAGGTGGTGCACATCCTGTGAAACTTTTGACGGATAGCTGTATGTGTGGGAAAATTTAGACATAGAGTGTAGACACTTTCCTTGTAGTGAAGCTTCTCTTTTTCCAACATTTTAAAAGAAAGAGGTCCTTCGCTCTGCATCCTGCTTTGGAAAAACTTGAAAAGCTCTTTGCATTTATATTTATTCCATGGTATGCGTTTTGGTAGTTCGAGGTAGACAGAAGGGGTAAACCCTGTTACTTTTACTAACACTGTTTTTCCGCTTTGGGTCATGCCTCCAACGTATATATACAACTCATTTTCAGGTGTCTCTTCAAAACTCCAATAACTTGCTTTGAATTTTACAGATCTAGGAGACATTTTATAAGTAACAATGTTATGTCCACTTTTTTAGTTTTCTCAAATTATTAAGTCATTTTTCTTGACGATAAATCTTTGTCTTGGCTTACTTTAAATGAAGAGTGACCTATTATTTATCGTGGTGATTATTGTTCTAGTTCTGGTAATATGGTTTGCTGTGGGTCCTCGATCATACTACACGGAGATTGGTACCAACCCCATTTTGCATAGAATCCACAAGAAATTCCATGCGCTGAATCCGGAATACGGCAAAGTTCCTCTCAGAGCTGGTGACAGCGCATACACGACGAATAAATCAGAGATAACTATATGTACGCATGATCCTGTTACAAAAAAACAATATGAAGAATGTGTCCTTGACTATGTAGCTTTCCACGAGCTATCTCATATGATATCTGCAGATTACGGTCACGGCACAGAATTTTCTCGAAATTTCGGTACTGTGCTCCGCGCTGCCGTAGAGAAAGGTCTCTACGATCCAAATTGTGTGATACCCTCAAATTATTGTGGTATAAATAACTAATTTCATGTGTTGAATAACACATGAAATAAGTCTCGCATTTTACCTATTGCTCAATAGATCAAGTTTTCTCTCTAGCCTTCTATTTTCTCTCTTGTTTATCACTACCTGTAACACAACTATCACAAGCGCTTGTGTTGTATCATGTCCCAAATTTTCATTGAAGGACTGCAACATTCGTTGGTAAAATCGGTTAAATTTTTCATCGTCAAAATTAATAATCTCTTTCATCGTATACTTCACATCGCAACCAAGTTTGATTATTTCATCTATATCTTCATAATCTTCTCCTAATTTCTCTATTTTGGGTTCTTCCATCTTGTTTCTTATGGTTAAAGAGGTTTGTTATATTTATGTATGTATATTTATGTATGGAAGACTCTAAAGA
>JAHRWG010000339.1 GCA_019090295.1 Cycloclasticus sp.
ACCGTCACATTATCTGGGTCATCATTGATAACGGTGATGACGTCACTGCCATCAAAACCGATGTCTTCAAATGCACCCTCACTGCCTGCATTCGCTTCACTGATACTCGCAATGCTGTTGATCACAGACTCGTCTTCTAGCACTAAGTCATCAACCGTTGTATTCACACCATCAAGGTTCACGGGAACCGCTGCTGAGTCACCGCTGCTCATTGTCGCTGCAATCGTAATCGGACCACCTATCGCTAAGTTCACGGTAATGGCATTCGCTGTCGTCACCGCAGCGCCATTGTCATCAACCAAGCTCGCTGTGTAGACAATCGAACCACCATCTTCACTGGTACTCGGTGTTGCACTTAAGACAACCGTGACATTATCAAGTGTATCAATTACTTGAACGTCTACAGGAGCTGAATCAAAAGCTAATGTTTCACCTGCACCCCCACTAACTCCAGTAATTCTGACTGTAATTAATTCTGGATCAAGATAAACATCATCCCCTTGGGCAGGCAATGATACTGTCCCAGACAATGTATTTGCGGCAATTACAATTACCGACCCATTAGATAAAACAACATTAATAGCGCCTAATGAAGTACGGTCAAGGGTTGCGATATAGGTAACCTCTTGATCCTCGTAAACACCCTCCGATTGAGGCTCAACTATTGTAGATAGTTCAACATTAATAAACTCTTCCGGCTCATCTTCTATAACCGGAGGCAATTCCTCATCCGCTTGTAAAAATTCATTAGAAATACCCACTGTATCAAAGCCTGACTCTACCGGAGCTTCAGGGTTCAAGTAGTCTACGCTTGCAAGAGTATGACCATTGTTTTCAGCGGTCCCAGCAGCAAGACCTGCCGCAGTGGCTGGCAAGTCAACTGTCGGATCAAAATTAGGGTCTACTAAGGCTTCTTGTAATGCGGCAACTTCATCGTTAGCTGACTCACGGCTTTGCACGCCTTCTGGTTTCAGCACATCATCATTTAACACCATACTTGAGTTACTACCCAAGTCCATGACGGTGCCATCATTAAATACAATAACAGTGACACCTTTGTCAGTGAGTATCTTTTCATTCTCTGCAACACTATCGCCTACGCTTAAAATGCGCTCTGACCCATCCTCAGCGATTGCTCTTACAAGCCCTGTTATCGATTGTACCGTACCTACGTTAGCCATGAATTTCTCCGTTTATATGAGACTTCTTTGGTTTAAGTATTGTTGATGAACTCTAATTTACTATTGTACTAAAGTACTAAAACTTTAAGTTTTTTTATAAATCTATAGGAATATCAACCAAGCAATGCAGGTCAGTTAATGTGACACCTTGTAATACAGATGCGTAAGTTGCTGGCTCATCTTCAACAGTGGTGACACTGACCTTTGTTCCACCGCCCATGCTTTCTAGTGAGATAGACAAATACTCGCTGAGCACATCATTGCCTTCATCAAGCAATAGGTCTTGTAAATCCAAGCTATCATGTTCGTTATGTATTGTATCGTTCGTCATAATTACACCACCTAACTGAGCTCACTGTTATTTAAGCGAAATGACTGACCCCAACCACCCACTAGCATCTCAGCCTGATCCACGGGCGCTGCAGGCTTGATTAATAGAGCTGTTAGAGATCTCAAACGCCATGAGTCCTAAATAATCGCTTTAGCTAAAGTATTACAGGCAAAACAGAGTAAGCCTATTGTACAAAAGTACCAATTTTTCAAGTTTCTTCTTCTCATGTACTCATAAAATACGGTATGAGGTTAGTTAATTATGTTTCCCTACAGGAAAAAAACCGGTATAGCGGGCTTACAAAGAAGACTTAGTCCACATAGTTCTAATTTTTTAGTCTCGAACAGATCCTCCTGAACGCACCATGATTTCCGTCACCAACGATAGATCAGAAAGGGCCTACCTTACAATCGGTAAGGTAAAGTATCGATGACTAAAACCAACAAACCCCGAGACTAACGGGGCTTGTTGGTTTTCAACGATGTTATGCTATTAACAGCAAGTCGCTATTTATAACACTGATACTGGCGCTTCAATTAAGGTATTAATATCTATATTTATATTCAACATCGCCATTGTCATATCGCCATCTGAGTCGGTAACCGCAAGGTCTATTGCTATATCTAAATCAGAATTGACCGTATCGTCAATAGCCCCGAGAACACTCACCTCATAACCTGAAGAATCTAAAACACCATCAATGGTTAATACAACCGTCTCATCCCCCGTTTGCCCAACAATCTGATCATTATGCCCATCATCATTCGTATCTCTGGCAATAAAGAAGATCTCGTTACCATTTGACGTTAGCGCATCCCCAGTTAGCGTGACATCCGTGGAGTCGAAACTAAAATCAATACTACCCGCACCATCAGCACCGTAAGACACAACGTCAACAGCATCTCCTGTCGCACTCACTTCAGTCCATACAACATCAATATTGACATCATTATAGTCACCATCACCACGTGGGATCTGTAAGTCTTCCCAGTTTTGTGAACCGGTTAAATCATTGTCCTGCATGTGGTCTTGCCCGTCTTTATTCAACTCGGCACGATCAAAAATAACGTGTGAACCTGCTCCAAGAAGTGCCGCACCATCGGCAAAGGCTTGCCATTGCCCACTTACAAACTCAAAGGTAATATCCGTATTATCTTCAAGAGAAGCATTCTTGTTTTCACCATTCGCAATAATAAAGAAACCAATCTGCTCGGGTGTATAACCCGTTACCGTAACAGGAACCGTATCAGTGTCATGAACATCATCCCAAATAACAACGCCATCAGTTGGGTTGCCGTCTACGTCTTTTATGTAATATCCATAGCTATTGTGGTAACCCGCTGAGCTAACCTCATCATGGTTGGTTACAAGAAACTCGTAGGCGACGCCTGTTGATTCGGTGAGAGCAACAACCGGCATATCATCATCAATCGTTACTTGTAGACTACCGCTAGCTGTATCGCCATCTGAATCTGTTACCGTGAAGGGCAAATCAAGCACAAAATCATCTTCCGTGTTTGCCGTTGGGTGGTCAACCTGTTCTAACAATTCAAAGGTATAATCGCCTGTCGCTACATCAGTAACTGTCAAAACAAATACTGGGTATTCGTATGACTCGTTATCATTACCACCAACACTAACAATACCTGTTAGTGTATGCGCGGCACCATCCCACACATACGTTATTGGGTTGCCACCAGAAGTTAAGTTTTGCAAGCCGTCATCACCGGTTGCTTGCACAATATTTCCATGTAATGAGGCAAAGTCAACACCTCCCACGCCATCCAGCCCAAAGCTGTAACTTAATTGACCACTAGCCGTTGCTTCATTATTGTCGCCATCATCATTAGGAACAACTAAATCGCCAGCCCCCCCTGTAATTCCAGCTTCGAGACCGTCCTCATCAACGGCAATTAAGCTTTCTCCAGCCACCGGGTTACTGTTAGGCGTTAGGATGGTGACCGTTGCATCTGCTGTTTGCCCATTTTCATCGGTCACTAAGTAGTCAAATACTACTGCTTGCGGCGCATCGCCTTCAAAGGCTGCGTGTTCCTCTTCTGTTGCATACCACCAAACGGTATCTGCACTGGTAAAGGTATTGCCAGCGTTTAGCTCTGATGTAGCACCACCTGCCGTGATTAAAATTAAAGAACCGTAAGTTGGCTCACTGCTAAGGGTAAAAACCAAGTTTTCCAAGCTGGTTTCTTTATCGCTGCCGCCAAAATCAGCAACGCCAAAATCACTGTCGCCAATAATGCCGTCTACTGTGAGTTGTTTGTAGAACGCAATATTTTCCGCGGCCGCATCAGTCACAGTAATGTTTGCTGCATCGGCTTCAATAGTGATGCCAACATCTCCTGAAAGCGCCAATATGCTAGAACTATCATTTACACCATCCACAGCCTCAATATCACTAAGGTGGTAATCGCCAACTGCAATGATATAGCTACCTGCAGGCAATATAGGGCCTGATATTTCATCATTTGTGTTAATAATAGAGTTATTGAATGAAAATGCCGACGCGCCATCATCGTCATCATAAGCAAGCGCATCCCCAACATCTAATAAGCCATCATCGCTGAAAAGCCACATGTTTGGATCAATCGTTGGACCATCGGTTGTAATTGTAATAGCGGTATCCGCATCAATTGTAAAGTACACGTAGCCAACGGAACCCGTTTGTCCCGAAGTTGCGACCGATACCGTTGCTGTAACAGAACTCCCTTCTAATATAGCCCCACTAACTCCTAGCTCTGATAGCGCTTCTTGTAAAACGCTAGGAAGCTCACCCCCTCTACTCGCTTCTGTTAGCACGTGATCTGCTTCTGGTGGAGAGTCGATCACGGGCGGTAACTCCTCTTCAGGCTGCAAAAACTCTTGGCTAATACCAACCGTATCAAAACCAGATTTCACTGTGACCTCTGGGCTCAAGTAGTCTATGTTCGTAAGGGTGTGACCATTGTTGCCTGTTACACCCGGTGTACCTGCGGCAGTGGCAGGCAAGTCAGTTGTTGGGTCAAAATTAGGGTCGGCTAAAGCATCTTGTAGTGCGGCAACTTCATCGTTCGCTGCTTGTTCTCTGCCTTGGTTCAGCACATCACCATTCAATACAGTGCTTGAGTTGCTAGCTAAATCCATCAAGGATCCATCGTTGAATGCAATGGAGATTTCACCACTGCCGGTGATTATTTTTTCATGTTCATTAACCGCATCACCCACACTTAATATCCGTTCAGTGCCGTTTTCTGCGATTACTCTAACAAGTCCTGTTACTGATTTCACTGCCCCTACACTAGCCATGCTAACTCTCCGTTCCGTTGGTTCTTAATTGTATTAATGGGTGAAAGTATTGTTTAAGGTTGCTATTTTTCCTATTGTACTAAGGTACTAATTTTTATGCTTTTATCGACAGTAACATTAAACAAGACCAGCCACTCAATATAATATCTTTAGTATGGCTAAGTAGCTAAATAGGCATATCATTAACCTTAACCATTTTAACTTAGCTATTACTACCCCTGTTAGCGATTGATATAGGCGAGCATTCACGAGTATGCATCGCTTAGTTAAGGACAAATGCCCTTATCTGTTTTGCACCTTACTGCTGACGTAAAGCCCCTAACAAAGTAGCGGTCATTCGGCGAGTAATCCAGACTTCACCTGCATCCATTGCTGTCACTAATTTTTCTGCGTAATGATTTAGTTTACTTAACCCCTGATAGCCACTCGCGCCTGCTAACAAATGACTAAGTATCTCTTCATCGTTTAGCTCGTTGCCCACAACGACGATTTTGCTCTTTGCATTCACCTTTACTAGTAAACGAATATACTCAAGTGTGTTTTCTTCCATAACCTTGTTGTGCAGCAAGATGACTGGCTCATCTTTTTCTTCGATGGTATTTAATACCTTAATTTCATTATCAGAGCTCTCAATATCAGCATTTACATTTGATAACGCTGTCATTATTTGATCTGTTTTATCGATTACTATCACATTAATCATTATTAAATACTTTATTCAGCACTAGACTTATTAATTTGTAGTGTAGCGGTTATTAAGACAATTAGCTAATATAGCAAGGGACTACTTTTCACTTAAGAGCTTGAAGTAACTTACAAAATACCCTCATCATCCTCAATTAAGTTACTTAGCGCGTTAACATCATGGCGCAATTTTTTGCGTCTATTCAGCTTGTCCTGTACTGCTTCTGGCAACTCGGTAAAAACAAACACTTGTTTTTCCATTAAAATATCGATCACATCTTCCAACACTCTAGCCATCTCAGCATCGCTTGTATGAAGTGTGTTTTTTAACGCCTTAGCATTCGCTGACTGTTGCAAAAATGCAACCACGTCATCATGCTCCAGCTCTAACCATTCATTATTATCGTCACTTGGCGAGTCAAGTAAATGTGTGACTCGGCCTTCTTTATTGCGGCGAACATAAGGCATATTGCGACTCCATTTGCTTTTTTTTAAATTTGCTCTAGTATCACTAATTCAATAAGAATAATCAAACCCCTGCACGCAATTAGAAGATTGATGCATAATCGTCAGCCATATGGATAGATAATGACTTCCGCACCTAGTAAGCCCGTAGATAACGCC
>JAHRWG010000191.1 GCA_019090295.1 Cycloclasticus sp.
ATTTGTTGACCTTAAAGACATTGTTGACGAGCCTGAGCTTCCTAAAGAACCAGAGTTTGATCCAATTCTTTTACGTCCAGTAGATGATCTCGAGTTAACTGTACGTTCTGCAAACTGTTTAAAAGCAGAGCAAATATTCTATATTGGAGATTTAATTCAGCGGACAGAAGTTGAGTTGCTTAAAGCACCAAATCTTGGAAAGAAATCATTAACAGAAATTAAAGATGTTTTAGCTTCTAAAGGTATGTCTTTAGGTATTCGTCTTGAAAATTGGCCGCCTTCTAGTTTAATTACTAGTGATAAGGTTGTTGCCTCAAATTAACTAAGGATTTAATTATGCGTCATCGTAAATCAGGAAGACAGCTTAATAGAAATAGCAGTCACCGTAAGGCAATGTTCAAAAATATGGCTAACTCCCTTATTGAGCACGAAGTTATTAAAACAACTTTGCCTAAGGCTAAAGAGCTTAGACGCTTTATTGAGCCGATTATCACCGCTTCTAAAGAAGATAATGTTTCTAAACGTCGGTTAATCTTCTCTCGTTTAAGAGACCGTGATAGTGTTACAAAGTTATTTGATTCTCTTGCTACTCGCTACAAAGACCGCCCTGGTGGTTACTTAAGAATCCTTAAGTGTGGATTCCGTACTGGCGATACAGCGCCTATGGCGTATGTTGAATTAGTTGATCGTTCGACTAATGAGACTGAAGAAGCTTAGCCTTTAATTTTAAGCATAAAAAAAGCCGGTTTACCCGGCTTTTTTTATGCTTGGTGTTTTTATGGATATTACCTTTCTAAGAACTCCAGTTTGCTCTCTTTTTTGAGCCATTCATCGGCATCTTCAGGTGCATCCTTAACGTCTGTAATGACCGGCCATATTTTCGTGAGCTCTTCATTCAGGGCGATAAATTGTTCTTGCCCTTCTGGTAGTTCATCTTCAGCATAAATCGCCTCAGCAGGGCATTCAGGCTCGCATAAAGTGCAATCTATGCATTCATCTGGATCTATTACTAGGAAGTTTGGGCCTTCATGAAAGCAATCGACTGGACATACGTCGACGCAATCAGTGTATTTGCATTTGATGCATGATTCGGTTACTACAAAAGTCATTTGGTGTCCTTTAGTTATGGTGGAGGGGGTAACGTTAACCTTAAAGTTAATAGGCTTAAATGTACGTTTATTAAATTCTTGATGTTTCTTTTAACGTTAGATTATAAATTTTAAACCTATTACTAATAAGATTAAAGCTACTAAAGTTTTTAGTAGGTCTTCATGGATTTTTTCACCGATTATGGCCCCAAGGTATATTGCAGGGAGTGAGCCAATTATTAAGCTGAGCAGTAATTGAAAGTCAATGTGCCCCAATTGAAGGTGGCCAAGGCCGGCTACTGCGGTTAACGGTACAGCATGTGCAATGTCAGTCCCAATGATTGTTCGGGCTTTTAGGTTTGGGTAAAGCAATAAAAGTAGTGCCCCACCAATTGCTCCAGCACCGACAGATGATATGGTCACAAGAACCCCTAGAGTGAGGCCTAATAATATAAGTGTAGTTTGTTTAGGTTCGGCTCTATCTTTACTTTGGGTTAATAAGTTAATTTGCTTTTTAAATATTATAACTAGAGCGGTGAAAATTAGCATAACACCGAGGGTCAGAGAGATGATCTTTTCAAAATCGTGACCAGAAATATCGAAATACTGAACAAGAATAATCGTGGAAATAGAACCAGGAATGCTTCCGAGACTTAAACCTTTGACAATTTTCCAGTTTATGTTGTTAAGGCGGTGATGGGTCCACATGCCGCCAGTTTTTGTAATAGCGGCATAAAGCAAGTCTGTTCCAACCGCAATAGTTGGCTGTATGTGAAAACCAAGCACTAATATAGGCGTCATAAGAGACCCGCCTCCAACGCCTGTTAAACCGACGATAAAGCCTACAGTAGCTCCAGCTAGTATATAAGTAAAATCCAAAGTGTACTCAGTGAGAAAATGTGGTTGAAATATAATCTAGAAAGCTTATAATAAAAAAGAATATATATTCCTATATTTATAACTATTTTATATAACAAAATATGAAGTTACAGCAATTAAGGTATATTTGGGAGGTGTCAAAACATAACCTCAATGTTTCAGCAACTGCCGAATCAATATACACGTCCCAGCCTGGAATAAGTAAACAGATTCGAACTTTAGAGGACGAACTAGGCATCCCAATCTTTATTAGAAATGGAAAACATCTCACTGGGATGACTGCTGCTGGCGAGAAGATAATCAGAATAGCTGGTGAGATGCTTCAAAAAACCGAGAATATTAAAGGAATTGCTAACGAGTTCCGTGATAATAGTAAGGGGACTTTGTCCATTGCAACAACACATACACAAGCCCGTTATGCGTTACCGCCGGTAATAAAACAATACATCAAAGATCTACCCGACATTAAGTTAGATATCCATCAAGGAACCCCGACTCAGATCTCTGAAATGGTTTCACAAGGTAAGGTTGATATTGCAATAGCGACTGAAGCAATTGAACTGTACGAAAATTTAATAATGCTGCCCTGTTATTCCTGGGATAGGTGCATTTTAGTGCCCAAAGGCCATGATTTAGCAAAGAAAAGGGCGTTGAGTCTATCGGATGTTGCTGAATTCCCTTTAATTACTTATGTGTTTGGTTTTACCGGGCGTTCTAAGCTTGATGAAGCTTTTAGTTCGCAAAATCTGGAGCCTAACCTTGCCTTAACAGCTGTCGATGCCGATGTTATAAAAACCTATGTCCGTTTAGGCCTTGGAGTTGGGATCGTTGCTAGTATGGCTTGTAAGGAAGAACATGATAGCGACTTAGTGGCCTTAGATGCTAGTCACTTATTTGGTGAAAGCACCACAAAAATTGGTATTAGGAAAGATACTTTCTTAAGAGGGTATCTTTATGACTTTATCCGTTTATTTGCCCCACACCTTAGTAAAGAGCTAATTGATGAAGCCATGTGTTTAAAAAGCCAGAAAGAAATTGATATGCTATTTAAAAGTATTAATATTCCGCATTATTAATTAAGGTTGCTGGCTTGATATATTGTCAAGGGAGGAGTGTAAGCCACATTCTTTGCTATTAGCCTCTTCCCACCACCAACGGCCTTCTCTAGGGTCTTGATGAGGTAATGTTGGACGTGTACAAGGAAGGCAGCCGATACTCTCGTACCCTTCATTATGCAGAGGGTTAAAGGGTATTTCTAAAGATCGTATATATGTCCAAACCTCTTCAGAGCTCCAGTGTGCTAAGGGGTTAAATTTCAGTAGCTGCTCTGCGCTACCTTTAAAGGCATTATCAATTTCTGCCACATCAAGTGAATCCCTGGTTTCTTTGCTTTGGTCTCTACGCTGTCCGGTAATCCATGCTGAAAAATTGGTTAAGTGACTTCTAAGGGGGGCAACCTTTCGGATGCTACAGCATTCCTTGTGCCCATCTTGATAAAAACTGAAAAGCCCTTTCTCCAATGTCAGTTGTTGTGTTGCTGCCGAGTTGGGCATTAAGATATCAATCTTAATTTTATAGTGGTCCATGACCGTTTGAATATACTGATAGGTTTCGGGGTGAAGCCTGCCCGTGTCGAGTGTGAAAATATTGGGTTTAAAGCCGAGTTTACACGCCATATCAATTAATACGACATCCTCAGCGCCACTGAAAGACAAGGCAACATTGTCATTATTTTTAAAGATTGATTTAATGATATCCCGTGGCTTCATTCCACTTAGCTCGGCATTCAGTGCATTACAGTTCATGGCATTGTTACTTTTAGTCGGAAAAAATCAGTGTATCAAACCCTAAGGATGTTTTTAATTCCAATAAGAGATATCGATAGAATTTATTATGTATTACAGCGATAAACCTTCTGATGAGCTGGCTTTTTTTAGGAAAAATATTGCTCCAAATGTTCTTCAAATGAGCCTGCATCAGCGCTTTCAATTTGCTGTTGATCGCTGATTGATTGTTGCTGAGCTTCGTTTAATAGAGAGGACTGAGCTTTAGTAAGTACCTGCTGATTAAAATAGTCGTGATGTTGTTGTGACTGAGACATGGCGAACTTAAAGAAAGGCAGGCTTTTTTCGCTCATTAACTTTAAAATTATTGCTGATGGCGTTAGCGTAACATCCTTTAACTTTTGGACCTGTTTTTTTAAGGCGGCGCTATAGGGTTTTTCCTGTCTCTTATACACATCTGACGCTGCCGACG
>JAHRWG010000192.1 GCA_019090295.1 Cycloclasticus sp.
ATGGCCTAGCTCTTTTAACCGGTTATAAATAAGCTCAGAAAATGATCGGGTTTCATCAGAGTGAGTGCTGTAAAAGTTGTCAAAACCTATGTTAAAGTCGCTAAAATCTGCATTATGGTCAGACCATGTATCGGCAATGAGTTTTTCAGGTGGGATACCCTCTTGCTGCGCTCGAAGCATAATAGGTGTGCCGTGGGCGTCATCGGCGCAAACATAATGGCAGGTATGCCCACGCTGTTTTTGAAAGCGTACCCAGATATCAGTTTGAATGTATTCAACTAGGTGCCCAATATGAATGGGGCCGTTCGCGTAGGGTAAAGCGCTAGTAACAAGGATATCGCGTTTATCGTGAGACATAAGGTTTAACCGATCAACTATAAAGTATTTAACAGATCATTATCACATAAAAAGAGATTCGACGCTGAGTAGTTCGATAAGTGCTCGTGCCGGCTACCTAGCGATACTGTCGTAAAGCATCAATATCTAGAAGGGTGACAGTACTCCCCTTTACTTGAATAAGGCCAGCTTGACTGAGCTGCTGCAGTGTTCTCGAAAATGTTTCAGGACGAACAGACAGGCGAGAGGCCAGCGTGGCTTTAGGCGTAGTCCATTTCAGTGTATGGGGTGTAGAGGTGTCAGCGGTGACATCACGCAAAAGAAACTGAATAATCCGCATTTTCGCATTTTGCAATGAAAGTTGATCAATTTCCTGTATGGCGCCATGTAATCGCTGGCTCATGAGTGCAAGTATTTTTAGACAGTTATCCGTCGAGTCCTCTAAAATTTTGAGAAACGTTTTCATGTGAATACGAATAAGTTGACAGTCCGACAGAGCTTGAGCGTTAACAGGGTAAGTTCCGCCCTGCATAAACATCACGGCTTCAGCAAAGGTTTGACCTTGGTGAATAAGCTCAATTACCTTTTCTTCACCACTGGGTGATAGGCGGTACAGCTTAATATTGCCTGTTTCCAATAAAAAAAAGTAATTGGCGGCTTCTTTTTGATGAAATAAATGCTCACCATCACTTACTTGCAATCGGCTTGAATGCTCAACCAAAGTATTAAATTGTTGCTGATCAAGCGTAGAGAATAAAAGGTTTTTGCGCAGTGATTCCATCGTTTTGTTAAGGATTTGATTTAGGTCAATTACAAGCTAGTTACGCTCTTGGTAGAGTAGTGTTCCTTAAAAATACTACTAGAGTCAGGAGACTAACATGTTTTGTTACCAATGCGAACAAACAACACATTCAAAGAAAAATGGTATTGGCTGCCAGACCGCTGAAGGTGTTTGCGGCAAAGATGCGACAACGGCCGATTTACAAGATCTAATGACCTATAGTGTTAAGGGTATTGCTCAGTATGCAAAACTGGCACGTGAGCTAGGACATACCGATAATGAAGCAGATGTTTTTATTCTGTATGGTTTATTTACAACGTTAACAAACGTAAATTTTAATGCCGATCGTTTTGTTGAATTAATTGCAGAAGCTAAAGTAATACGTGACCGCCTTAGAGCTGCTTACGAACACGCCGCTGTTGAACAAAATGTTCCGATTGAAACACCAGAAGGCCCAGCAGTATGGGAGCCAGCAACTGTTAAGGCTGGTTTGTTGTTGCAAGTTGAACAGGCAGCTATTGATAAAGATTTAGCCACAGTTGGTGAAGATATTGTTGGCTTACGCGCCATGATGCTTTACGGGCTTAAAGGTGTTGCAGCCTATTGCTACCATGCGCATGTTCTTGGCTATCAAGATGAAGAAGTATTCGATCGTATTGAAAAAGCCTTAGACCTTTTGGCCAGCGACCCTACAGATGCAGAGCTTCTACTGGGTGGCTCTTTAGAGGTTGGTTCAATTAACTTAAAAGTAATGGAACTACTCGATGCGGCTAACACTGGCCGATTTGGTGCTCAAGAAGCAGGTGCAGCACGTACATCAGCCGTTAAAGGGAAAGCGATCCTTGTGAGTGGGCATGACATGCAAGACTTGTATGACTTGCTTGAGCAAACAAAAGATATGGGTATTAATATTTATACACACGGTGAAATGTTACCAGCCCATGCTTACCCTAAACTAAAAGCCTATCCACACTTAATTGGTAACTATGGTACGGCATGGCAGAATCAGCATGTAGAATTTGCAGCCTTCCCCGGTGCTATTATCATGACATCGAACTGCTTGATTGAACCACAAGACTCGTATAAAGATAGAATCTTTACTGCAGGGCCAGTGGGTTGGGCAGGTATTCCTCATCTAGAACATGGCGACTTTACCTTAGCGATTGAAGCAGCGAAAAAAGCAGACGGTTTCGCAGAAGATGAAGAAGAAAAAAGCGTCATGGTTGGCTTTGGCCGACACACGGTATTAAGTGTGGCTGACAAAGTGGTTGAAGCTGTTAAAAGTGGTGATATCAGTCACTTCTTCGTGGTGGGTGGTTGTGATGGTGCTGCGCCAGGCCGTAATTACTACACAGAGCTTGTTGAAGAAACACCTGATGACACAGTTGTTCTAACCTTAGGTTGTGGAAAATACCGCTTCAACGACCAAGAATTTGGTGATATTGGTGGGATTCCACGTTTGTTGGATGTGGGTCAATGTAATGATACCTATTCAGCCATTCAAATAGCGCTAGCATTGGCTAAAGAATTTGACTGTGGTGTTAATGACCTGCCTTTGTCATACATGGTGTCATGGTTTGAACAAAAAGCAGTGGCTGTTTTACTCAGCTTATTATCACTGGGCATTAAAGGCATCCATTTAGGCCCAACATTACCTGGTTTCTTAACACCAAACCTACTTAATATTCTTGTTGAAACCTTCGATATTAGACCTAATGGTGTTGCATCTGAAGACTTAGCAAGAGCACTTGGTAAAGATGCCGCATAGTTATAGCATTAAATGATTAGCCAATAAAAAGGGCCATTAACGTTACGCTGGCCCCATTGTTGGATGTTTGTAAAGCGAACCCCATTTGAGGTTCGCTTTTTTTATGTCATAAAGAATGCTGACCTGTTTTGTTAAGTAGCCTTATTGTTTGAAGTTAAGCCTAATGCCAACAAACGCTTGATAGCGATCATATTCATAAACTGGGTCATTTGATGCATAATTATCCGATCTAAGCCCAATAAAACCAGTGAGTGGCATATTACTTGTCGCATTGAATTCTCTTTCAGCACCAAGCTTCAAAGTGTAGCCCTGCTTGCCAGGTAAATCCTCATCATTTTCATTCGTAATGGATGAATTGTTGTACTCGTAATCCTCATAACGTGTTTTGAGAAATAGCTTTACCCCAGTATCTAACTTGTATAATAAATCGGCAGTATAAAGTAGTTTATCAGTATCATAATAGCCAAACCCATTGTCGGTTCTTTCTTCATACTTTATACCCACATCTGCGGTTAGTTTTGATGTGAGTCTGCAAAGGTGTGATAGCTCAATTGAATGATAAAAATATTTAAGATCGGAATCAGACACCAAGGCCCCTGCTTTTGTTTTTGTACGTCTATCATCATAATCCCGCTCCCCAACAGCAAGGGTAAGGCCAAATTTATTACGCTGGTTGTTTCTGTATGTCCACGTATTTAATAAATTTACTTGTTCGTAATCAAGATTACTTAACCCTGCTAAGTTCTGATCATCATAGCTTCTATTGTTGTACTTTAATGTTAATGCCGTACTTACATTTTGACTGAGTTTTATTGAACTTGAACCAAGTAATTTCCAATAGTCATAATCATAACGGTCACCTATTTCTTGAGCACCAGATAGCCCAACAGAACCAGTAGAACGGCTGACATATGTTTTATCTTTGAAACCGGTCTCAACACTTAGTCTTGAGTTGATTTTTTGACCCATTAGGGTGTTTTTGTTTTTGTATAGTCCCTTCAAAGATCCCGTAAGAACATCAGCATCGTTAAATGAATTCTCATATTCACGGTTCTTAATACGCCCGCTGATTTTGAACTGACCAAGTCGTTGAGATACCAAGAAATTGCTGTCAACAAACCAAGCCTCGTCATGATCTAGGTTGTCCGCTAAACGATAGGGGTTAGAATCATAGCCAGGAGAGACGGCTGCTTTAATGTCAACGGCATAACTGCAGTTTGAAAATGAGGCGACAAGAGCGCCACAAAATAAATAAGTCTTCATTTTTTTATCCTTTTTTCATTATATTAATTAGTCTTACTGGCGATGATGGTGTTTTTTAACTCGTTAGTTAATTGGTGATGTTGGTCGAGTTTTAAAATATTGTTGGTCTCATTAAGCGCTTGAGTAGGTAACTTATTTTGGTAGTAAGAAAAGGCTAGCCAATAACGCGCCTCTATGTCGTTTGCTTGTAATTCTATTATTCTTGCTAAATAGCGTTGAGCAAGGGTGTATTGAGACTGCTTTATTAATACTCTAGACACTTGGCGAAGTGTTTTAATGTCAGATGGTTGAAGGGTTAAAACATCCCCATATGTTTGTATAGCGCCCCCGGGGTTATTTGTGGCGACTTGTAGAGTGGCTTTTAAGTCTAGACCCCGCACATAATCTGGATGGTCCATCAGAAGCTTATCGGTAACCATTAATGCTTGTTTAGGGCGTTTTAATAGGTATAAAGCTCGGGCCTTGGTCAGTAGGTAGGTTTTGTTGCCACTATCAATGTCTAGTGCAAGGTTAATCGCTTTTAAGGCATTGCTGCCCTGGTCTAAATGCTCATAAGTTAATGCCAGCTCAAAGGGTAAGAAGGCTGTCGTGTTATTATGCTGCGCAAGTAATTGGTAGTCATTAACGGCTTGATTGTATTGTTTGCGCGAACGCTTAATTCTAGCTATTTGAATGCGCGCGCGCCAATGATAGGTTTGACTGTTTAGTAAAGACTCAAACAACGGAAGGGACTTTTTATACCGCCCAGACTTTCGATATGCGAGAGCTTTTAAATACTGAAGTTCTTCAGATTTATTGCTTGCTTTTGTTGCGCGCAAAATCAGCTCTTTATATTGTTTGTTTGCAAATAAAGCCAGTAATACAGCCAGTTGCTTTTTAGACGGTGATACCTCGTGCTGGTTTAAGAAAAGCAGGTGTTTTTTAGCATTATTACGTTTTCCTTGTTCTAAGTAGGCCCAAGCTAAAAGTCGATGACGCTTTAACTCAATGCCCTGTAAACGAAGCCCTTTAAATGATTTGATAATGCTGGAGTAACTATAATGCTGTAGTTGAGAGGTTGCTCTAGCCGTTAATAATAAAGGGTCTTTAGGGTTAAGGGAGACGGCTTTTTTAAACGCATCATTAATGTCTATATAAGGTGCATTAGATGCACTTAACGCCTTGCCAAGCTGCAGCCATGTTTGGGCGTTATTCGGTTGGTACTCAATAGATTTTTTGTAGTTTTTTACCGACTCTTCGTAACGAGACAGTTGGTATTCACAACTGGCTAAGCCAGCTAATGCTCTGGATTTCTTATAGCCACTTGATTTCTTTGCCGCCTCTTTAAAGGCTAGGATGGCAGCTTCACATGTGCCTAACCTTTTTAATAGAAGCGCCCGGTTGAAAATAGCTGAAAAGGCATTGGGTTTATGAGCCGTATACAATTCATACTGTGCAATAGCAGCAGGGCTATTGCCTAGTTTTGATAGTGTAAAAGCAAAAGAAAATTGAACGCCTTGCTTAATTCGTTGTTCAGGAGAGAGACTAGAAAGCAGTTGCTCCGCATTTTTATAATCAGATTTTTTTAGTAATTTAGATGCGGTGTTAGTAATAATGTTTGCATATGTGTCAGCAGTTAAGGTTGAAAAAGGTTTGTTGCCAAGCGTGCTTTTAATGGGTAGCTTGTCGGACTCGATACTCTGTAGTAATCGGTTCACAAGTTTACTATGTCTGTCGGAGCTTAAAATGTTGCTGTGTGCCGGCTCAATGCCACTATCTACACTGCCCTTAATCGATACAGTTATAGGAGTGGGGGCTGCTGATTTTAAAAATATTTCAGCGAAAATAATGAGGCCCATCAGTAAGCAGGCAATAATTAAATAGGGGAGTCCAGTTTGAAAAAAGCGTATTCTGCTCATTTAAAATGCACCTAAAGCAGCAGCATGCATGCCTTGGTTGTTGATATTTTGTATTTCAAGCCCTGGACGACCATTGACTTCTAAGACTAAAGGCCCTTTTTGCTCATCAATGCATATATCAACCCCCATATAACCAAGAGGGATTGCTTGGTAGCATTGTAAGGCTATTTGTTTTATGGCAACCCAGTGAGGAAGCTGAATACCTTGAAGAGATGTGCCATTATCAGGGTGTTTTTGAATAATGCTACCTTCAAGTAAGCTGCGACCAGTGATGCCTGTTGGTAGGTCTATAGATGTGCCAACGGCACCTTTATGCAGGTTAGCCTTACCTTGAGACTTTACAGTTGGAACCCTAAGCATGGCGCTTAATAACTGCCCGTTAGAGACGATAATTCTAATGTCGCATAAACCAAGAGGCGAAATGGTTTTAAGGCTCTCTTCTTGCTGAATTAATGGCTCAAGATAAGCAGAATCTGTAGTGCCACTTTGAGAAAAACTCCCAGAGAGAATTTCTTCAATATGCTGCTTAATGGCCGTCCTAGGCCAATTTTTCCCCGATGTGCTGGTGAAAGATGTCCCTTTCCGTTCATTTAGTAATAGGATCCCATTGCCACGAGCGCCTTTGTTTGGTTTTAAGGCGAAGTGCTCGTTGCACATAAGAGAGTCATCTATAAAGGACTGAATATCACCAAACCTTTGACAAACACCAAGTGTGTCTGGGCAGGGGATGCCAGCTTGAGACAGGCACTCTTTTGTTTTTAGCTTATCTGTAGCCAGTTGCAACAAGGCTGGGCTGTTATGCGTGTAAATTAGGTCTCTATTTCGTCCGTTAATGCTAAGGACTTGCTTCTCAGTATTACCGATTAATGTTTGAAATCTAATCAGCTCAGAAATGCGCATTCCTGACCAACTGCCAATGAATAGTTGAACGGCTAAGGTGGTAATTAATAACTCCGGGTATAAAGAAAAAAGCCCTTGAAGTAAAAAAGACGTAAAAACTAAGTAACAAAGTGACAGGGTAAATAAGGTACCTATTGAGTTTTGCCAAAGCTCCTGCCAGCTACTCTCATTGGTCATTTGGTGAATACGATCAGCCGCAAAGCTAATAATAACGACAGGAAATAACATCAATAGTCCAAATTCAATGTTTTGAGGTACATCGGTGCTTGCAATAGCAATGAGTGAAACGATGGTGGTAATCGTAATAATGGCAGCAAGGCGAGGGATTTTAAGAATCTTAAATTGACCTAAAATAGTATGGCCGATAAAGGCTAGTAAAAGAACTAAAGAGAAGCCTACAAGGCCGGTGAAAAACCCTGTATAAACGCTGGCTGCGGCAATCAGCATAGGCATGAAAATACCAATGGTCTTTATGCCGACTATGTTGCGTAAGAAGGTTATAAGCAGGGTGCAAATTGGAAACAATAAAAAGATGTAGCTAGTTTTCAACGGCAGCCCTAAGGACTGTAGCAAGGCGACAGAATTAGGAAAAAAACTGTCTGAAGATGAAGTACTCCTATACAAAGCGGGTGCGATATTGATTTTTTTTGATGTGAAGGCGTAATCAAAGTTTATGTTGCTAGTGTGCTTGAACAGATGCTGATCACCACGATAAAGAGCAAGATAATGACTTGGAAGCTTGGCGAAATGCCCATTAGTTGGATCAAAAGGCACCCAGTTTTCTTGTATAAAAACCTCAACCCACTGGTGAGATGTCTTTTTCTTTTCACCATTTAAAACAACACCACCAACTAGGCGTGTGGGTAAGTTGTTTAATCGCGCTAGGCTAGAAAAAAGTCGGCTTTTTCCATTGCAGCTTGCAGCATTAAGGCGCAAAGCCGTTAGTGAGTCGGTAAAACCTTTAAAGGGCAGTGTACGTATTTCATCATGTGTATAGTTGTAGATGGCTTTGAGTACAGCAAGGGAGCTAGTTGTATCAAGTGGTTTTATTTGCGCCCATAATGCTTTTATTTCCACGTGATTAACGGGGATTGCAGCTGTGCTATTGAGTGAGGCAGCTAACCCGTCTTCATAAGTGGAAGGAATGCGTACATTTTCAGAGATATTAAAATGCGTTTCCTTTAATGACACTAAAGCACGATAAATAATGCTTTTATGCCCAGTATTACTGCTCCATTGTGCATAACGGCCTTCAGGGCTTTTTAAAAATTCAAGCTCGTAATTAGCTGAAGTAATGGTTTCATTAAGTATTTCAGTACGGTTGTTGTTATCTGGTAGGTAGGTTGAAACACTCACGTCACTGTCGGTATTGAATGACATTGACACGCTATATTGAAAAACACTTTCAAGAAATAGCTGCGTGTAAAGCGTCTTCTCATGCAGAATGTGCGTCGTCAGAATAACGAGAGAGATTAGCATTAAGCTAATATGTGGACGAAATAAAGTACTAAGGTGTTTGTTGCGTGAGCGAACAGACATTGAACTACCTCTGGTATAGAACCTATAAAATAACGGTTAGGTTTCAGATTATACAGGTTGAAACTTAAGGGAATCTTAAGTGAAGGTAAGTCAATAAATAGAGAGCTGGGTCACACTGTGACCTCCCCCTTCTTCAGCTAACTAATGAAGGGGGTGAGGCGGAAGGATTTATTTAAAAACACAGTGCTTTGCAAAGTCAGTGGCTTGGCTCGTTGACCAGTCACTTTTTGTTTTTGCTTTCATGTCTGAGCACCACTGCTCTGTCCCAATGTCAGGGGAGCAGGCTGTTAGCAACGTTAAAAAGGCTGAGGCAACAAGTGTAACGATAATTTTTTTCATTTTAATCCTTAGTTATTTAGTGATGGTTGAATTCTATTGTAGTCTATAAAAAACGATTAGATTAAGAACTCCTCTTAATGTTTTTTTCTCTTAAGTGAGCCAGTAAATCGGGAAAACTATTTAAGGTCCGTTTGATGGCGGGGATATCAAAAATAGTGACGTAGTCAATCAACTGTTGCGCATACTTTTCTATGGCTTGGATGGGGTAGCGCTCGGTGATCTGAAGGGTTTTATTGGCCAATAGGGAAATGTCTGATAGGTTATTATGTTCAGAGGCACTTATGAACTGGCTGAGTAATTGCTCAAGCTCTTCAATAGCGAAAGGTAGCACGTCGTATTCGACTTCAGATAATGTAACTGTTTTTTTAACCGGACTATTAATGGCCTGGGTGTCACAGGGTAAAAAAGTTGATAGCAGCTCAATTAACTTAGTTTTAAGAACAGGTTTTCTTAAGTAGTTATCAAAGTTCTCAGATTTAACGCGCTCAAAATCGTCGAGCATAACGGAGGCGGTTAAGGCGATGATAGGGGTGTTGGAGGACTGCTTTATTTTCTTAGCAGCCTCATAACCATCCATAACAGGCATACGAATATCCATAAGAATAAGATCAAAATTCTGATGTTTAGTTAGTTTGACGGCCTCGAGGCCATTTTCTGCAGTGGTAATATGCAGGTTGGAGTCGGCAAAGCTTGCGATTAATAGGTCACGGTTATCCTTTACATCATCCACAATTAAAATAGAGGCAGGCTTGAAGATGATGCTGTGTTGTTCTAACGTGCTATCGTGGTTGTTTTCTCTATCGTTTGGCGTGAGTGATGCAACATCAACCCCTAAGAGGGTGGTAGTAAAGGTTGAGCCTTGGCCTAGTTGGCTGTTGAGTGAGAGTGTTCCTCCCATCATTTCAACTAATCGCTTACTAATGGACAACCCTAGTCCAGTCCCACCATATTGCCGACTGTCTTGACCGCTCGACTGTTCAAAAGCTTGGAAAATAAGTTGTTGCTGTTTTTCTGAGATACCAATACCGGTGTCTTTAACACTAACCAGTAAATCTAATGTGCTATGAATAACATCTTCATTAGTTGTTTTAAGTTGTATTTCAATGCTACCTTTTTCGGTGAATTTAATAGCGTTCCCAATGAGGTTGAGAAGCACTTGGCGTAGGCGAGCCTCATCTAACTGTAGGCTGTCTGGTATCTTTGGGTCGATCACTAATAATAAGTCGATATTTTTTTCAATGAGCTTTAGGCGGAAAATATCTGCTAGTTCATTGATTAATAGAGTGGGGCTGCAAGGGTGTTTTTCTATATGTAGTTTTCCCGCTTCAATTTTGGATAAGTCAAGAATATCGTTAATCAAAACCAATAGACTATTGCCAGCGGACTGAATGGTGTTAATAAATGATTTAAGGTGCGGTTCTTTAACTTGCTCATTCAGCAATTCGGTAAAGCCGAGAATTGCATTCATTGGGGTTCGAATCTCATGGCTCATATTAGCCAAGAACTCAGACTTTGCATGGCTAGCGGCCTCGGCATATTCTTTGGCTTCACCCAGTGCTTTTTCGAGCTCTAGACGCTCGGTCATATCAACTGCAATGGCTAAAAGCGCGGGGGCTTCTTGATAAGTAATAGGGGTTATAGAAAGCATCATAGAGCGCACGTCCCCATTTGCTTTTTGGATAGGAACAATTTTCTGCTCAACCATCCCTTTCTCACTAATTTCCTTTATAACAGCTTTTCGGTCGCCTGAATTTTTGTAAAACTGGAGCATGTTATATTTTCCAAGATCTTCTTTAAGCGCCTCATGATCCTTCAATGTTTGTGGGTTTGCAGAGAGAATACGTCCGTCAAGTGAGGTGACAATAATTTGCAGAGGAATTTTGTCGAGCAGTATTTGAGTCTGCTGCTCGGCAACTTTCCTCAGAGCAACTTCTTTTACCAGTTTTCTGTTCCAATAGAGGGTGAAGAGAAGGACCAGTAAGGAAAAGCTTACGACTTGGATAAGGAGGCGATAATTAACTTTCTCGGTATAATTCAGCTTCCCCCATTTGTTGGCGATCTGTTGTTTTTCAGCAAGGCTAACGCTATTGAGGGCTCGGTTAATAAGAGGTACGAGTGGTATTAACTCCTTGTTTACGCCAAAAGCGAGTTGGGTGTCAAAATCGGTTTTACCGACTATTCTAATATTATTAATGCCCATTTCAGATATTTGATAACTGGCCTGAGCAAGTGTGGCCAATAGAGCATCAACCTTTCCAGTTGACACGGCAGTCAGCCCCTCCTTAAGTGTTTTGACGGTCTCAAAATGTATGTGAGGGTAGTGTTTTACAATGTTATCCAAGTTTCCATAATTTTCGATAACTGCAATGCGGTTCGTTTTGATCTGATCGAGGTTTTCTACATAAGGGTGCCTTTCACCCATAATGATGACGATTGGGCTAGCAAGGTAACTGTCCGTATAGGTTAAATGAGCAGGGAGTACGGTATTGGTTGCAGACAGAAGCTCAACCTCGTTGTTTTTGACTTTATCAAGAGACTCAGACCATGTACTGGTTGGGATGATGTCGAATTTCACTCCAAGTCTCTGTTCAATAATTTTCAAATAGTCGGCAACAACACCTATATAATCGCCTTGTTTGTTAAACGCTTCATACGGGAGCCAGTTTGGGTCACCAGCAAAGCGAATGCTCGGGTGGCTGTTTAGCCACTCCCTCTCGGAGCGGCTAAGCTGGAGGGAAGGAGCGGGTGGTTTTTGTTTGCCCAACCACCTTTCGCTGATGCTAATTCTTTCCTCTTCTGATATAGCATCTAACCCTTTTTGGATGATGGAGGCTAATTCAGGCAGTGCTTTCGACGTTGCAATATGAATATGTTTTTCACCCAAATAGCCTGTGGATTTAAAAGGAACAATGGTGTTAATGCCTTTCTTTGAAAAGGTGTACATAAGCGAACCATAGGTATCATAGAGCAGTTCGGCCCGTTGCTCTAATACAGCATCAATTGCCTGACTAAAGCTGTCAACAGTAACAATTTCTATTCTAGGGAAGTGTTTTTGCAAGAATGTTATGTGGGCATAATCCTTTGGAACAGCAACACGCAAGCCGTCTAAGTCTTCTAGTGTTTTTGCAGCGACTCCCTCCCGAATAAAAAAGAAATCGAGGACCTCAAAATAAGGCGTTGAGAAATTGAAGTATTGGGTGCGTTCATCTGTGTAGTAAACAGCACCGAGTAAGTCTATTTTATTCTCTTTTGCTTTTTGTAGATTGACCTTCCAAGGGGCAATATTAATATCAAAAGAGAGCCCAGTCTTTTCTGCGATTAACTGTAGGTAGTCGTTTGCAATGCCGCTGTACTCTCCTTTTTTATTGGTGAAGTTAAAAGGTGTCCAATCTGGACTGCCCCCTACGAAAACTAAGGGGGTTTTATTGAGCCATGCTTGCTCTTCGGTAGTGAGTATAACAAGCTTATTTCTTGCTTTAGGTGTTGCCCCCAGCCACCGGCTATAGATTATTTGTCGCTCCTTTTCGGTAATGGCATCCAGCCCCTTTTGAATAATGGAGGAGAGCTCAGGCTCACCTTTTCGGGTGATAATATGAATAGGGTTTACACCTAATTTCCGGGTTGATTTAAAAGGAATAATTGTATTAATACCTTCTTTTTTTAAGGCATAGGCAATGGCTGGGTAGGCATCAAAGAGCATATCTGCTCTATTTTCTAAAACAGCATCAATCGCTTCAGAAAAGGTGGAGACAGTAATGATCTTAATTTCTGGAAAGTGCTTTTTAAGGACCTCTCCGTGAGCATACTTCTCTGGTACGGCAACACGTTTACCGTTGAGTTCGTTGAGAGTTGTAATCGATAGGTCGTCCCGAATGAAAAAGTAGTCGAGCACATCAATATAGGAGGTTGAAAAGTTAACAAATTGGCTTCGATCTTCGGTGTAATAGGCCGCACCTAAAATGTCAATTTTGCCGGTTTTAATTTTATTAAGATTATGGCTCCACGTGTCGATAGAGAGTACAAAATTTAAGCCTGTTTTTTGGGCAATGAGTGTTAAGTAGTCGTTAGCGATACCACTGTACTCCCCACTGGTATTAACGAAGTAAAAAGGTGCCCAGTCAGGCCCGCCGCCTAAAAACACTTGTGGGTGCTCTATCATCCAATGACGCTCTGCTTTGGTTAACATTACGTCCTCTGCGGCTCTGCTTATTTGGGGAGTAAGAGAGAGTAGTGACAAGAGGCAGAAAAGCATTGTAAGTTGCAGCACACTCTTTTTCTGGTCAAACGAGTGTTTTCTCATGCGAATTAAACCTTAATAGCGCTCATTAAATTTCAATGACTTTGATGAAGTCATCTAGGTTTGCCTCAAGGATAGCAACCAGTTCAGGGTCAAATTGAGTGCCATCGTGCTCTTTGATATAA
>JAHRWG010000193.1 GCA_019090295.1 Cycloclasticus sp.
GAGTTCGTCGGCAGCGTCAGATGTGTATAAGAGACAGGATTTATCATGCACGGGGGCAAACCCGTCATTCTTTTCTAGGTGGTTAAGGATGATTTTAGTGTATTTATCACGGGTTTCTTTGCCGCCTTGCAGACTAAGGTCAATTTTCCCGTCGGGGCGAATACGTTTAATAAAGCCCTTTTTAGACTGGCCAAAACTGAGGGTTTGGAAGACATCATTTTTATACAAGACTCCCCAGTGGCTATGATTGATGATGGCTTTAAAGCCCAAATCAGTACTGTTAGCAATAATTAAATCGACCTGCTGTTGAGGAGTGAAGTTATGTGGCGCTTCATCATCAATAAATTTATCAATTTTAGATGAGGCAACAATCCGTCCATCATTTTTATCACGATACAAATACACAAGGTAATACTTATCAACATCCATTGGGCGATGTTGCTCGGCAAAGGGAACCAGTACGTCTTTTTCTAAGCCCCAGTCTAGGAATGTGCCGACGTGAGTACGAGCAACGGCCTTTAAGTAGGCAAACTGCCCCACTTCAGCCTTAGGTTTTTTAGTGGTGGCAATGGGGCGATCTTCGGAGTCTAAATAAATAAACACATACAGTTTGTCGCCCACTTTTAAGTCACGGGGCGCGTGCTTACTGGGTAATAAAACTTCACCGAGTTCTTGTGCGTCTAGGTAAAAGCCAAAATCTACTGCTTTTACGACTTCTAACTGGTATGTATTGCCGACCTTAATCATGATGTGCCTGTTTGTTAATGCTTATACTAAGATTATACAGGGCATTGTTGCTGATTCGATTAAAACAATGCAGGCTAACTATTCCCAGGTGAAAATGTTGCCGGTACGTTTGGGTGATACGTATTTTTAATACGTATGGTGGCTAAGTGTTTGCTTAGCGGTCATCCCAATATCGTTGCATTTCATAATATAGAAAGGATGCGGTCCAAGTAATCAGCACCAAGCCAGTCAGCGACTCAATACCGGCTAAAAAACGTATATCACCGATGGGTTGGATATCACCTACCCCTAAGGTGGTGAAGTTGGTAAAAGAGAAGTAACTGCAGTCAAGCAGGCTTCCATTGAAGCTTCCCGTTAGGTGGCCCCAGCCCTCTGCATGGTGCATGTAATAGTAAGCAAGAGCAAAAATCCATATTTCTACAACATGGGCAATTAACCCGGCAAATACCCCAAAAACGATTCTAAAACGGTGTTTAAACTGCAGCGTGGGAATAAGAAGTGAGATTCTATAAAGGAACTCGTAATGAACCAAGACAACTAGCGCAACGATAAAAGAATTAAGAATGAAGGCGTAAAACATAATTACTCGTTTGCTGCTAATTAGCGGGTTAAGGCGAACCGATTATAAAGGCTGGAAATTAAGCAATAGGATCTAAAAAACGAGCAATAGGCGGAGCAGCTAATAAAGCACCTAACTGATCCATGTCACCGCGTTCTCTACGCCAGGCAGAATATGCGTTATGGTCGGCACGTTTGTCCCATTTTTCTAAGAGAATGATATTCAACGGGTCATCTTGGTTAGAGGTTACAACAATACTTTGGCAGCCTTTGTATGAACGCGTATCTGGAAGAATATCTGCTAGAACGGCGAGTAACTTATCACGGTTTTCTGTCGTTGTTTGCAACTCTAAAATAATATCAACAGGCATGGTATATCCCTTTAGTTTTAGTTAGTAGGCACTAATTGAGTATAAGGGCTTTAAACAAGCGTTGCAATGAAGGCCGCTTTAGCGATCTCTGTTAAGTTTTTGTCGAACTAACTCAATATGGCTGAGAAGTTGGTATGTTTTTTCGGCATAAGAGAGGGGCGTTTTAACCTTATGTACTTCGTTTTCTATGTGAGCGAGTTCTTGGGCCAGTTGCTTTTTGGTTGACGCTGTTAAGGGTTGTTGGTGAACTTTTTTATCCAGTACCTGAAGCGTTTCATACCAACGGTAAATTCGTGAACTAACTCGCCAGCGGTACAAAGGTGGCATAACTTTGAAAAGAGGAATTAGCAGCATAATTAAGGGAATCATCATGACCATAAAGCGGTCAATCATAATAGCGGCCTCAAAGGGCAGGTAGCGCATTAAAAGCGGCGGCCCATTTTTATAAAATCGCTTAGCGACATCACTAAGCGGGGCAGTTAACTTGTTGGCATTAGGAAATTCGTTCACCTGAGAAAATGCCCCCGATGCTTGGTGACTAGCCTGCATGGCTTGCAGCACTAATACAGTTAAAGCAGGGTGTAAATTGGTGTTGCTGAGTAAGTTAGCGGTTGGTGCTAATAATTGTTTATCACTAGAAGGAATGTTCTTTTGCAGATCGATAATGCCCTCAGGTAAGGTAACTTTAGCTAAAAAAGGGTGCAAGCGACTATAGGCTTCGCTGCGCTTTAGGCTGGCCAGGCTAATAAGGGGGGACTGAATAAGTTGGCGAATAATGGGTGATTCGACAGAGCCGATAAAGAAAGCTGCATCAATCTCTCCAGCCATTAGCTTGCGTGCAGCGGTGCTGCCGGTGTCATTTAATAGGGCAACATTAGAGGCGTTTAACTGGTTGTCTTGAAGTAAGACTCGGGCAAGGCTTGCGGTGCCACTGCCATCAGGGCCAATGGCGACCTTTTTACCCTTAAGTGCGCTAAGGTGGTTAATGGCTAGCGTTTGCTGGTGAAAAATCCAAACGGGCTCAAAGTACAAGCTGCCTAAAGATTGTAAGGGGCTATCTTCTTTTGCCAAGCCACCTTGGACAAAGGCTAGGTCAACCTCTTCAGACAGTAGGCGGTGAAGGTTTTCAGTTGCACCAGCTGATGAGTGTATTTCAAGTGTGATGCCTTGTTTGGCAAGGTGCTCTTTATATTTTAAGGCATAGGAATAGTAGGCGCCCTCTGTGCTTCCGGCACTAATGCTCAACGTCTTAGGTGGCGCAGGGTCAACAAACTGGAAGGCGAGAGTAAACGCGCCGGCCAAGAGGGCTACACTCAGTAAAATACTAATAAGAGCGCCTTTTTTTAATAGTTTTTTGAGTATAGACATAGGTCGTTTATTGTTTAAATGACAGGTTCCAACAATAATGGATTCGTGGATTGCGTTCAAAGTCTTTTGGCAGTGTTTGGCGGCTAATATCTTTCACCTCTAACGCTGGAAACTGGTTGGCATCAAACTTAAACTTTCGGAAGTTGGTAGAAAAAACAATACAGCCCTTCTTAGTGAGTAGTTGAGCAGATTTATTAATGAGCTCTATATAGTCACGCTGAATATCGAAAACATTATCCATGCGTTTTGAATTGGAGAAGGTGGGCGGGTCGATAAAAATAAGCTCATATTTTTTCTGCTCATTAATGGCCTTATCTAGCCACTCCATGCAATTGGCACGAACCAATTGATGCTTATCAAGGTTAATGCTGTTCAGTTCAAAATTCTTTTCTGCCCAATCGAGGTAGGTTTTGGACATGTCCACCGTGGTTGAGGTGGTTGCGCCACCCATTGCGGCATGGACGGTAGCGGCCCCAGTATAGGCAAACAAATTTAAGAACTGCTTGCCCTTTGCTTGCTCACCTAACCATTGGCGAATAGGACGGTGGTCTAAAAATAACCCAGTATCGAGGTAATCTTTAAAGTTAACTAAAAAAGATGCGTTTCCTTCTTGAATAACATGGAAGCCGCCTTCGGTGCCTTGTTTTTCGTATTGAGTGCTGCCCTTTTGGCGGCGCCGTATTTTGAGTGATAGCTGCTTATTGGGGATGGAGAAAACGTCGGGTAGAACGGCTAAAGCATCACGTAAGCGTTGAATGGATTTTTTTTCATCGATCGTTTTGGGTGCCTCGTATTCTTGCACGTGTAACCAGGTTTTATCACCCTCGTAGACATCAATGGCCAGTGCATACTCGGGTAAATCTGCATCGTATACACGGTAGCAATGAATATCATTCTTTTTAACCCACGGCTTAAGTTTTTTAATGTTTTTACGTAGACGATTTGCCAGCATGGTCGCCCCATCACTCCACTCGCCATTAGTGGCCAGTAAGGCTTTTTTCATGCTGTCGCCAATCACTTGTTGCTGACCAGCATGCTCGCCTTCAAAGTGGCGGTCTGGTTGAACTGAAAAGTTAAACACTTTACAAGCAATCGCACCGTTGTAGAGTTGGTATGACTTATGAGATTTGAGTGAGACATTAAAGGCCAAGTCGGTGTTACCTGTAAAAACAGTCGCCTGCCAGCCATCAAAACGCGCTTTTAAAATGGTGCCAATTTCTTGGTAGAGTGGTTGTAGTTTTTTTATATCGCCCAGGCGTTCACCGTATGGAGGGTTAACAACAAATAAACCCGGTGCCCAATCTTCATCTGGAACCACCTTGTTAAGCGGAAGACTGACGGCTTTAATATTAGCGGCTAGGTTGGCTGATTTGATGTTAGCCTTGGTGATGCCGACATTCTTAATACTAATGTCGGACCCCATGATGACGGGGATCTTTTCTAGACCCTTGTCTCGCCGGTACTGTGCTTCGTTAATTAAACGCTGCCAAATAGCGGGGTTAAATTGTGCCCAAGCTAAAAACCCGTAGTATTCACGTAATAAGCCAGGGGCTATATCGCCGGCGATCATCGCTGCTTCGGTTAGTAATGTGCCTGAGCCGCACATAGGGTCATATAAGCTACCGCCTTCGGCTGCAATTGCTGGCCAGCCAGCACGGATTAATATGGCCGCAGCAAGGTTTTCTTTTAACGGTGCTTCAACTGATTCGGCGCGATAATGCCGGCGGTGCAAACTATCGCCCGATAAATCGAGACTAAGGGTGGCTCTATCATTAAAGATGTAAGCATTAATGCGGATATCAGGTTGGTCGCGCTGTACGTCGGGGCGGTCATCCAGTTTTTCTTTAAACTGATCTACAATAGCGTCTTTAATGACCTGCTCGGCATAACGTGAGTGGTTTATTTTTGAACGTCGAATAGAGGCGTCAATGGCAAATGTTTTATCAACGCTAAAGTGTTGAGACCAATCAACTTTCATAGCGCCTGCATAGAGTTGTTCGGGTGTTTGGGCTGCATAATTAGCCAGCGGCATTAAGACGCGGTTGGCCAGTCTGGACCAAAGGCAGACACGTAATGCCATCTCAATATCGCCATCAAAATAGACCCCACCTAGGGCATCTTTCACGTTGTCGGCCTTTAGCGCGCGAATTTCATCAGCAAGAATAAGCTCCATGCCCTTTGCAGTGCTGGCGAAAAAAGTGGTGCATTGAGACATTTGTTTTCCTTGGTGAGGTGGCTGGTTAATGAGCTATTTAAGCTTAATAGCAATGCTATCGATACGGTTATGATGCAAGCGATTTTGTAATTTATCGACGGTTCTGAATGAGGTGTAAGGACCCGATTTTACTCGGTACCACACGCCACCACTTTGAGTCACTTTTTGAACGCTTGATTCTATACCTAATAAGGCTAAGCGTGCTTTGAGCGTGTCGGCTTGTTGAGGCGTTCTAAATGAACCAACTTGAATAATAAAGGTGCCTGGCTTACTGCGCCCCGTTCCCTCTAAACGCCTTCTTTCTTCAATTTCATGTTCGGGAATAACCACTTCTAATGATGGTAAAATTTGGTAAAAATCAAAACGTGGTTTGCTGTCGTTAAGCGGTTTAATGACAGGGGTGGTGCTTTTTTTAACCTGCCTAACGTCTTGCTGTGGGGGCTTTTGTTTACTCGTGCTGGTCTCGCTGGTTTCTTGTAAGTTGGATAGAAATACAATAAAGCCACCTATTAGCAACCCTGTCACTAACCACCACCAGCCCGGTATTGGCTTTCTCTTAGCCGGTTGTCGGCGCTGATGGTTTAGGCGGTTTTTGTAATCTTTACTCACTACATAGACTCCGGAGCATTAACACCGAGTAATGTTAACCCATTCACTAAGACTTGCTTGGTGGCATTAATTAAGACCAACCGCGCCTGCATAAGGGCTTTGTCGTCGCTAATAAATTTGTGCGAGTTATAGTAACTATGGAATTGTGTGGCGAGCTCACGTAGGTAATGACTTAGTTGGTGAGGTTCGTATTGCTGGGCGGCATTCAGTAGCTTTTCTGAATACTGGTTAAGGCAATTAATTAAGCTTACTTCATGGGCTTGTGTCAGCTTTTCAAGTTGCTTTAAGCCTTCGTCTGGTTGGTAGCTTAGTCCTCGCTCAGCCAGAAGACGCATAACACTGCAAACACGTGCATGGGCGTATTGAACATAGTACAAGGGGTTTTCATTAGACTGTGATTTAGCAAGGTCTAAGTCAAAATCCATATGTTGCTCGGCTTTACGCATCACATAAAAATAACGGGCAGCATCAGAGCCAATTTCCTGTTGCAACTCTCGTAGGGTGACAAACTCACCGGAACGAGTAGACATTTGCATTTTCTCGCCGTCTTTATAAAGCACCGCAAATTGAACGAGTAACACCTTCATTCGTTCAGGGTCGGCCCCCATTGCCTGTAAGGCAGCTTTAACGCGTGGAACGTAGCCATGATGGTCTGATCCCCAGATGTCAATGATGTCGTAACCACGCTCTAAGGTATGCAAGTGGTATGCAATGTCAGATGCAAAGTAGGTTGTTTGGCCATTGTCACGAATAACAACACGGTCTTTCTCGTCACCAAAAAGGGTTGATTTAAACCACCAAGCCCCTTCTTTTTGATACATATGACCAGAGGCTTTAAGCTTGGTAATAGCCGTATCAATAGCGCCTTTATCCATAAGTGAACGCTCGGAGAACCAATCGTCGTAAGTCACCCCAAATTCCTCTAAATCACCTCGAATGTCCAATAAAATACTGGATAAGGCAGCATCAAAAATAATGCGGTAATTCTTCTCACCTAGGCACGCTTTGGCTCGTAGGATAAGGCCATCTATATGGCGCTCTTTGTCGCCACCGACGGGCTCATCTAACGGGATGTCGTTGAACACATCGCTAGTATTCGCGTGAAAAGTATCAGTATAAGATTGCCGTAAGGTAGCGGCAATGTCGAGTACATAGCTGCCCTTATACCCGTTGCTAGGAAACGTTAGGCTTGCATCGTTAGTTTGTAAGTAACGCAACCAAACGCTGGTGGCTAGAATATCCATTTGGCGGCCAGCATCATTCACATAATATTCGCGGTGAACTTGGTAACCAATAGCGCTGAGCAAGTTCGACACGGTTGCGCCGTAGGCTGCACCACGTCCATGTCCAACATGAAGTGGACCAGTGGGGTTGGCAGACACAAATTCAACCTGAACCTTTTTACCATTAGCGATGTTGCTTTGGCCAAATTTCTGACCTTGCTGGAGGATGCTTGGGATGATGGCATGCTGACTTAAAGGGTCGAGAAAAAAGTTGATAAAGCCAGGGCCAGCAATTTCCACGCGAGACACCATTGAGTCGGTTGGTAACGTGTCAATAATTGCTTGTGCAATAATGCGAGGGTTTTTCTTGGCAGGTTTTGCTAAGGTGAGTGCAATGTTGCAAGCGAAGTCACCATGAGACGGGTCGCGAGTTCGTTCAATATTAATTAAAGGGTGTACGCCTGCAGGCAAAAGACCTTGTTCTTGTTGAGCTTCTATTGATTGTTGAAGTAAAGAACTGAGGTGTTTTTTCATGGTGATTAATGTTTGTATCAGATGGCTAAAGTGAGGGAGATAAGACTAACTCCAAATAGTCTTGTATTATCGCTTGTGGATTAAAAGTTGCAAGTTTAAACGGGCTTTATCACTACGTTTTGATGGCTTGCTTAGTATAAATCAATGGGGTCAACATCGATGGACCAGCGAATTTTTCTACTCGATTTTAGGGTTTTAATGTGTGCTAGTACTTGTTGTAAGAAGTGATGCCGCGCCCTCCGTGTGCTTGATTCAAACAGAAGCTGGTAACGAAAGCGGCCAGCACGCTTGAGCATTGGGGATGGCACGGGGCCTAAAACGCTAACGTTGGTATGCTGCAGGGCATCTATTTGACCTTTGATGTCATGCATAAACTGTAATATATCCGCTTCTTGGGTAGCATTAACGCGTAATAGGGCTTGGTAGTGGTAGGGCGGCAATTGGGCTTCTTGCCGTTCAGCGAGGGCTTGTTGTGCAAAAGCGGCATAGCTTTGGGTTTTGAGCGTTTGAAATAAGGGGTGATCAGGGTTGTGAGTTTGAATCAGCACGTTACCCGGCTTGCTTTCCCGACCAGCTCGACCAGCGACTTGAATCAATAGTTGAGCCGTTCGTTCACTGGCTCGGTAGTCAATGCTAAATAAACCAGCATCCATATCTATGATGCCAACCAGTGTTACATTTGGGAAATGGTGTCCCTTAGCGAGCATTTGGGTGCCCACTAAAATTTGCGCCCCCCCTTGGTGTACTTTGTCGATAACGGACTGCATGGCGTCTTTACGCCGGGTCGTGTCGCGGTCAATTCGTGTAATGGGGGTGGTTGGGTAACGTACTTTTAACACATCTTCTATGCGCTCGGTGCCAGTGCCTAAAGGGAAAAGCTCGGCTTGCTCACAACTGGGGCATTGGTGGGGTTTACGGTGTTCTGCTCCACAATGGTGGCATTTAAGTAGCTGTTGATGTTGGTGGGTGACTAACCGAGCGTCACACTGCTTGCACTGGGCAACCCAGCCACAGCAATGGCACATTAGAACTGGTGCAAAGCCGCGTCGGTTAACAAATAAAATGACCTGCTCTTGACGCTCAAGGCATTGATCAATGGCCGCTAAAAGAGGTTTAGACAACTGATTGTCGAGCTTTTTATTACGGATATCAATTAAATGAATCGAAGGCGCAACAGCTTGCCCTGTTCTGTTTGGCAGCAGTAAGTGTTGGAATCTTTTTTGCTGAACATTATACAAAGCCTCTAGTGATGGTGTAGCACTGCCCATAACAATAGGAATACCTAAATTTCTAGCGCGAATAATGGCAATATCTCGAGCAGAATAGCGAAAGCCCTCTTGCTGCTTAAAGGAGCTGTCGTGCTCTTCATCTAAAATAATCAGTCCAAGGTTTTTCATGGGAGTGAAAATGGACGACCGGGTGCCCAGTAAAATTGATGCTGAGCCACTGCGGCATTTAATCCAAGCTTGTGTGCGTTGAGTATCAGACAAACCTGAGTGATACACCACAATATTGCAAGCGAGACGCTGTTTAAACCTAGATGCCAGCTGGGGTGTTAGGTTTATTTCAGGTAAAAGGACCAGTACTTGCTGATCGAGGAGTAAAACCTTTTGAATAAGTTGTAAGTACACCTCAGTTTTGCCACTTCCGGTTACACCGTCTAATAAGTGGGCTTGAAAAGACCCAATTTTTTGAAGAATATGGTCGATGGCCGCTTGTTGTTCGAGGTTAGGTGAGAAATTAGGTTCAACTAACTGGTGGCTTTTTTCGGCCTTAACGGGCTGGGTTAACAGCCACTGCTTTTCAAGTAATTTATTTAAGGCAGGTCGCCAGTTCCATTCGAATGTGGCGTTTAGTTCCTCGGCAGATAATGGGCCGCGTTGCTGAAGCAGTTGAACAATGCTGGCTTGGCGAGGTGCGCGTTTTAATAACGAATCACTTGACGCATTAGCTGTGCTGGATAAGGCATAGCACATGTCTTGTGACTCGTTTGGTATTGGGCCAGTTCTTAGCTGTTTAGGTAAGGCTTGTGTAAAAACCTCACCTAATGGTTGGTGGTAATAGCTGTCTCTTATACACATCTGACGCTGCCGACGAAC
>JAHRWG010000194.1 GCA_019090295.1 Cycloclasticus sp.
ATGAAGGTGTTAATCTGGCTAAAAGTTTTGGTTCAGAAAAAAGTCACGCTTACGTGAACAGTATTCTTGATAAGCTTGCAAAAAAAAATAGAGCTGCTGAGGTAAAAGTACGTAAGCCCCCGCAAAAGAAGTCCACTTAGCCTTAATTAATGTCCTCAGCTGAGTTTTCAATTATCGAGCAATTCTTTAGGAGGACTCAGCATCAGCAATCCGGCTGTGCCGTCGGGATAGGTGACGACTGCGCCATCCTTGATGTGCCAGAAAATATGCAGTTAGCGGTTAGTACAGATACTTTGGTGGAAGGGGTGCACTTTTTATCGGGTACAGAGCCAAAAAGTTTGGGTCACAAAGTTTTAGCGGTTAATTTAAGTGATTTAGCGGCCATGGGTGCTAAGCCTGCTTGGGTATCTATGGCAATAACCTTGCCGTCAATCAATAAAGAATGGCTGTCAAAATTCACCGCTGGTTTTTTTGCCTTGGCAAACCGGCATGGTGTAAAGCTGATCGGAGGCGATACAACACAAGGGCCTCTCTCAATTACCATTAGTATTATGGGTTTATTACCTGTTGGTCAGCGTTTATTACGGTCTGGAGCAAAAGTGGGTGATGATATTTATGTGTCGGGCACAATTGGAGGCGCGGGTTTAGGCTTGTTGAAAGCCAAGCAGGCATCTGATAATAGTGAGGATGTGGACTTACAAAGTTATTTGAAACCTATACCAAAAATTAAATTGGGCCAAAAACTACTTAATAACGCATCAGCTTGTATAGATATCTCAGATGGTTTGTCAGCAGACTTAAATCATATTTTAAAAGCCAGTGCTGTTGGGGCAAAGCTAGATCATGATTTGTTGCCCATTAATGAATCAGTGCGAGAACATGCAAGGCAATTGGACGATGAGCTTTGGCCATACTCAACAGGGGATGATTACGAGCTATGCTTTACGCTTCCTAAAAAATTAAGCGAAGAAGCGATGGACGTAATAAATGACGACAGCGTAACAAAAATTGGTGTTATAGAAAGTGAGTTGGGGTTAAGAATTGACATGAAGAACGGACAATTGGTTTCATTAGATAAAGGGTATGAGCATTTTGAAAAATAATATAAGCCCCTCATTTTCTGACCTCTTGAACAGTCCGGTGCTAATGCTGGCATTTGGCTTTGGCTCAGGGCTTTCAAAAAAAGCCCCTGGAACAATGGGAACGGTTCTAGCGGTTATCTTATTTTATGGGTTAATGCTAATGGGCCAGGTTTGGTACATTTCAGGTTTAGTCTTGGTTGTTTTCTCTGGTTCGTGGATATGTGGTGAGGCATCAAAAAAGCTAGGTGTTCATGATCATGGCGGCATAGTGTGGGATGAAGTGGCAGGGTATTTATTGACCATGTATTGGGCGCCTTTTACACTTCAAAATATGCTGATCGGATTCATATTGTTCAGAGCCTTTGATATTCTAAAACCATGGCCTATTAATTGGTTAGATAAGCATGTATCAGGTGGATTTGGCATCATGATAGATGATATACTTGCAGGATTGATGGCGGCAGCATGTTTGCAGGGTTTGCTATATATTATTTAGCAAAAGGTGAGCAGGTCAGCCAGATTATTTGGCTCATCTACTGGGTAAACAAGTAATAATGAATTATTTGATAGAATAGTCAAATAAAGATTGTAAAAAGACTGAGGTTAACGTATTATCTCGTCACTAAATTGATGCGGGGTGGAGCAGCATGGTAGCTCGTCGGGCTCATAACCCGAAGGTCGTTGGTTCAAATCCAGCCCCCGCTACCAAGATTTAATTAAGTACCCCGGATGGGGTATTTTTGTTTTAGCTTCTTACAAATTTAAGTAAGTTAAATTGAGTAAATAAATTGGGCCGTAGGCCCTTTTTTTGTATGTAATGGACAAAAAATGAATCAGGCACCCGTTAAAATATTAAACCTAATCGAGCCAGCGGTGACAGGGCTTGGGTACGAATTTGTAGGCGCAGAGTTTACTGGGCAAGGGAAGTCAGCAATATTAAGAGTCTATATTGATAATGACGGTGGTGTCTTAGTGGGAGACTGTTCAAAAGTCAGTCACCAGATCAGTGGTGTTTTAGATGTCGAAGACCCCATTAGTAGTCAGTACACGCTTGAGGTGTCTTCACCTGGTATGGAGCGTCCACTGTTTACATTGGCTCACTTTGAACGCTTCAAAGGCTCTGTTGTTAGCTTGGAGTTAAATCAGTCAACATTAGAGGGTCAGCGTCGTTTTACAGGCGACATACTGTCAGTTAATGGTGATACTATTCATTTACATGTCGATGAAGAAGAAGTGGAAATCCCTTTTTCATTGGTTAAAAAAGCAAAACTAGTTGCTAAATTTTAAATTTTTATTCAAGGTTGAAAATGGCTAATAAAGAAATTTTAATGGTTGTAGATGTCGTTTCTAATGAAAAAGAAATAGACCGTGGTGTTCTTTTTGAAGCAATTGAAGCTGCATTAGCAATGGCGACTAAAAAGCTATATCGAGAAGAAATGGATGTTAGGGTCGAAATTGACCGCTCGACTGGGGATTATCAGTCATATCGTCGTTGGGAAGTGATTGAGTCTAACCCAGAGTTTGATGGTGGGATGGAAAGCCCCGATGCGCAGATCCTTTTAGAAGATGCGCAGGTAAAACAGCCAAGCATTGAGGTCGGTGAGTTTATAGAAGAGCCGATCAAGTCAGCAGACTTTGGGCGAATTGGCGCACAAGCTGCAAAGCAGGTTATTGTTCAAAAAGTTAAAGAAGCTGAACGCAGTAAGGTTTACCAGCAATATAAAGATAAAGTTGGTGAGTTAGTGACAGGTGTCATTAAGCGGATAGAGCGAGGCAATATATTTATTGACCTTGAAGGAACCGCTGATGCCATTATTCCACGTGAAGAAATGATTCCGAGAGAGCCAGTGAGAGTTGGTGATCGGATACGTGGTTACTTGCAGGAAGTTGAAGAGATTAGCCGTGGGCCACAGTTAAAGGTTACAAGAAGCTCGCCAGACTTACTTATAGCTTTATTTAAGTTAGAGGTTCCAGAAGTTGGTGATGGGCTTATTGAAATATTAGGTGCTGCTCGAGATCCCGGTTCACGTGCAAAAATTGCGGTGAAATCAAAAGATCAACGGTTAGACCCAGTAGGCGCCTGTGTAGGTATGCGTGGTTCACGTGTACAAGCGGTGTCAAATGAGCTTGCCGGTGAGCGAGTTGATATTATCCCTTGGGAAGAAAATGACGCACAATTTGTCATTAACGCTATGTCGCCAGCAGAAGTGGTATCCATTGTCGTTGATGATGAGAATCATAGTATGGATGTGTCTGTTAAAGACGAAAGCTTGTCACAGGCCATTGGTCGAGGTGGTCAGAATGTTAGGCTAGCAAGTGAGTTAACAGGCTGGACGCTTAATGTTATGAGTCAATCGCAAGCTGATGAACAGCTGGCAAGTGAAACAACAGCGCATATGAAGCAGCTCATGTCAGAAATTGACGTAGATGAAGATGTGGCACTTATTTTAGTTCAGGAAGGCTACACCTGCTGTGAGGATATTGGCTTTGTTGAGTTAGACGATTTAATAGCCATTGAAGAGTTCGATGAAGATATGGCTGATGAGATTCAGCAGCGCGCGAAGGATGCGCTACTTATTAAAGCCATTGCTTCAGAAGAAAAGTTGGAAGAGCATGAGCCAGCGCAAGACCTGCTGGAATTGAAAGGTATGGATCGTGAATTGGCATTCAAATTAGCCAGTAAAGAAATTGTCACGATGGAAGACCTAGCAGATCTGGCAACAGATGAGCTAACTGAGTTGGTTGATATTGATGTTGAGCGTGCTAATGCACTAATAATGAAGGCACGTGAACCTTGGTTCGCTGAGTAAGAAGTACAAGAGACAGGAGAAATAAGCATGGCAGATACCACCGTTGAATATTTAGCTAAAGTTGTAGGCACAACGCCAAGTAAGTTAGTGGAGCAACTTAAAGATGCGGGTGTGAAAGGGAAGAATGTTTCCTCTTCACTAAGTGAGGCCGATAAGCTGAAACTGCTGGCGCACCTACGTGAAAGCCATGGTAAAACCAATAAAGAGGCTCCAGCAAGCAAAAAAGCACCCTTAAAACGAAAGGTAACCGTTTCCGAGCTGAAGCAGCCGGGTCAATCTGGTCGTCGTGGTGCACCTCCTGCCAGTGTAGCTGTGCGTAAAAAGAAGGTTGCTGTTACTCGTTCAGCGGCAGAGTTAGCATCTGGGCTGACTGCAGCAGAGTTTGCAGAGGCTAAGCGTGCTAATGAAGAGCATAAAAAACTTGTTCAGGAAAGAGAGGCGGCTCGCGAAAAAGAACAGGAGCGGCTTGGTAAAATTCAGGATGAAAAGAACCGTATAGAGCTTGAAAAGCAGGCGAAAATTGACGCGGTTAAGGCTGAGGAAGCTGCAAAACAAGCGGTCATTGAAGCCAAGCAGGAGGTTGCAAATACACCCGTTGAAGCGGCTAGCGTAACACCGGAAGTTAAAGAGCCTGTAAAAGCTAAATTATCAGAGGCTGCTAAGAAAGAAAAATCAATTAAAGATGTGGCTCGTAGACCTGATAAAAAGAAAGGCGCTCAAAAAACAACAGGTCGTACTCTACACGTCGATAGCAAAAAGGCTCGTCGTAAGAAAAAGACGTCCCCTAAAGGGCGTGATATACGTCTAGAGTCAGACAATAAGCATGGGTTTGAAGCACCGACTAAGGTGATGAGTTATAACGTTGAAATATCTGAAACGATTATCGTGTCAGAACTTGCGCAGCGTATGAATGTTAAGGCCAGTGAAGTTATTAAGGCGTTGATGGGCTTGGGTACAATGGCTACGATCAATCAACCGCTAGATCAAGAAACAGCCGCTATTGTTGTCGAAGAAATGGGGCATAAAGTAGTCCTACGCAGTGACGATGATATTCACGCAGAAATGTTGGCGGATGTTGTTGTAAAAGATGGCGATGAAGCTCCGCGTGGGCCAGTCGTTACGATTATGGGACACGTTGATCATGGCAAAACGTCACTGTTAGATTATATACGTAAGAGCCGTGTTGCTGCCGGGGAGTCTGGTGGAATTACCCAGCATATTGGTGCTTACCGTGTGCAACAGGGTGATAGCATGGTGACGTTCATAGATACTCCTGGACACGCTGCATTCTCTGGAATGCGTGCTCGTGGTGCAAAAGTAACCGATCTCGTGGTCATTGTAGTGGCCGCTGATGACGGTGTGATGCCGCAAACTAAAGAAGCGGTCGAGCATACCCGAGCGTCAGGTGTGCCAATGATTGTGGCCATCAATAAAATGGATAAAGAGGGTGCGCAACCAGATAGAGTTAAGAATGAGTTGTCGCAAATAAATGTTACCCCTGAAGACTGGGGTGGAGATACCCAGTTTATTGAAATATCAGCATTAACTGGTGATGGCGTTGACGAATTACTTGAGGCGATTGCCTTACAATCTGAATTGCTAGAGTTAACAGCCGCTGTTGATGTGCCAGCGACAGGCGTTGTTTTAGAGTCTCGCCTTGATAAAGGCCGTGGTGCAATTGCAACGGTGCTCGTGCAGAAAGGCACCTTACGTCTTGGTGATTACCTTGTTGCTGGAGAAGCTCATGGTCGTGTCAAAGCAATGACTGATGAGAATGCTCAGTCTATAAAGGAAGCTACGCCAGGTGTTCCAGTCGAAGTGTTAGGCTTGTCATCAACGACAGAATCAGGGGTTGATGTGTACTCAGCGCCGAATGAACGTAAAGCACGAGAGATTGCTGTGTTCCGTCAAAACCGGACAAAACTAGCGAAACAAGCTAAGCAGCAAGCATCTAAACTTGAACAGGCTTTCTCTCAGATGACAGAGGGCGACTGTGCCGTCTTAAATGTACTTATTAAAACTGATGTTCATGGCAGTTTAGAAGCGTTAATTGATTCACTTAATCAGTTATCTACAGACGAAGTAAGAGTATCTATTGTTGCAAGTGGTGTTGGTGGTATCAATGAAAGTGATGTTAATTTAGCAGCATCATCTGATGCATTAATCATTGGTTTCAATACACGTGCCGATACAAGTGCAAGAAGAATGATTGATAACCGAGGGGTTTCAGTCAGGTACTACAGTATTATTTATGATGTTATTGATGACGTTCGTGATGCGTTATCAGGCTTATTAACACCGGATATTAAAGAGCAGATTGTTGGTATTGCTACCGTAAGAGATGTGTTTACATCACCTAAATTAGGTGCAATTGCCGGCTGTATGGTCACGGAGGGTAGTGTTAAGAAGAGCCTTCCTATTAGAGTCTTACGAGATAATGTTGTTATATATGAAGGTCAGTTAGAATCCTTGAGACGTTTCAAAGACGATGTTCAGGAAGTTAAGTCAGGCATGGAGTGTGGTATTGGTGTGAAAAACTACAATGATGTGCAAGACGGTGACCAAATTGAAGTATTCGATCGTATTGAAGTAAAGCGTAAGCTTTAAAGTATTTAATATAATGGCAAGAGAGTTTTTAAGGTTTCAGCGAGTAGAACGCCAACTTCAACGTGAATTGGCAGAGGTTTTGCAGCGCGAGGTTAAAGACCCAGGTGTGGGCTTTGTAACGGTCAGTGGCGTAGAGGTCACTAAAGATTTGGCCGTTGCAAAAGTCTATATAAGTGTATTGACAACCGCGCAGCAAAATGAAGATAAAGCCGCTAGCATTGTTGCGTTGAATAGAGCGTCAAATTATATTCATGGCATTGTTTCTAAAAGAATGCGCATGAGAATGGTGCCTGAGTTGAGATTTTTTCTCGATGAGTCAATTGAACAAGGTATAAAAATGGATGCGTTGCTAAAGGCAACCAACCCAGATAACGAGAAGTAGCCAGTTATGGCTCAAAGAATTAAGAAAGGCCGCGATGTTAGCGGCATTTTGATATTAGATAAGCCACTTAATATCTCATCTAATCAAGCAGTTCAGCGTATTAAGCGCCTGTATGGGGCCAAGAAGGTGGGTCATACCGGCAGTTTAGACCCTCTCGCTTCTGGTGTCCTGCCTATCTGTTTAGGTCATGCGACAAAAGTATCTCAATACTTATTGGCCTCTGATAAAAGCTATCAGTTCACAATGAAGCTAGGGAAAACCACCACCACAGGTGATGTCGAGGGAGATGTTCTTACAGAGCGAGCGGTCCCAGCAATTGATCTAGAAAAAACTACTCGCTTATTAAGCCAATATTGTGGTGATATCCAACAGGTTCCGCCCATGTATTCAGCGCTAAAACATAACGGCCAGCGCTTATATAAATTAGCGAGGGCAGGAGAAGTAGTAGAGCGCCCTGCACGTGATGTAACCATTAAATCTCTCAAATTATTATCAGCAGATACCAACAGTTTAACCATTGAGGTTTGTTGTACAAAAGGGACCTATGTACGCACCCTAGCTGAAGACTTGGGTGAAAGCTTAGGTTGTGGAGCACATGTCACTTTTTTGCGGCGAATTAAAACTGGCCCATTTGAATTAGGGCGATCACTGACGTTCGACCAACTTGAAAAGCATGCAGGAAGTTTTAACTCTCTTGATGCGTTAATGTTAGATATAGATGTGGCATTGTTGGACTACCCGGTTGTAATGTGTAGCGAAGAAGATAAGTCTGATTTATGTATGGGGAGGGCAGTGGTCCATGACGGTTTACCTAACCATTCATTGATGAGGTTAAATGACCCTTCGGGTAAAATTTTTGGTTTGGGGAAGTGGAGTCAATCTAATCTGCTTGCTCCAGTTCGTATTTTTGCATAAGAGCTAAGTGTGTCGATGTTTGGTCTTTTATGCTTGTGAGCATGGTGCGTCAAGAGTACAATGCATTGTTTTTTAAAATAATATAGTCGGAGTAAGTAATATGTCGTTCGGTACAGAACAAAAGCAAGAAATTGTTAAAGAATATGCGTTATCAGAAGGTGATACAGGATCTCCAGAGGTTCAAGTTG
>JAHRWG010000195.1 GCA_019090295.1 Cycloclasticus sp.
ATATTGCCTCTTCAAGTGGCACGGCTGCCAGATTGCCCGAGGTGTCATATGCCCAGCCGTGATATGAGCATGTAAATGATTTTGTTTTGCCCCACTCAGCCTGACATAGCTTATTACCGCGATGGCTACATGCATTAAGAAATGCCCTAACTTCTAGATCTTCTCCTCTCACAACGATTACATCATCTTCGCCCATATAAGTTCGAAGAAAGTCTCCGGCTTCGGGTATTTGACTATCGTGTCCTAAAAATAACCAGCAGCGGTTAAAAATTTGCTTTAGTTCTTCTTGGTAAATCTCCGGGTCCCAAAATATACTGCGTGATTGCTGAGCAGTTTCTTCATTAATTAATGCATTGTAATCAAACGAACTCATTTATCCTTCTCCATTAATAGGTGACTCTCCGGTCACTTCTGGTGATAAAACGTGTGCTTTAGCTTTATTGGTCTTTTTATGTCAGCATTTACTTAAGCTTTTTCTAAGTAGTCTTTTGTCGACGATATATTCATCAGCTGAACTCGCTGTTAAATCAGTTGCTCTTCACCTGCACTCATATCTGACATTACTGCACCAGCAGCTTGCCATGACGGACGCACCCGAAGCCGTTTAAGCCAGCTTATAATGTTGGGGAATTGTGTAAGATCAACACCTAATAAGAAAGATAAGGGTGTAATGGCTCCGTTGGCAATATCGGCAATGGAATATCGGCCACAGATGAACTCTTGGCCAGCCAGCTGCTGGTTAAGAATACCTAGTGTTGATAAGAAAGCGTCTTTTGTTGCAGCAATCGTTTGTTCATCGGGTTCCTCTGCGGTCATCGCAAAGAATAAGTTAAGCAGCGCGGGTGCAAAAGTCGCACCTTCCCATGCTAGCCATTGAATCACATGTGCCTGTTCCTTTGAGTCACTTGGAAGGAGATCAGATTCAGGGTTATTTTTAGCCAAGTACTGGAGAATCGCACTAGATTCCCAAAGAATAAAACCATTATCATCAATGGTAGGGGTGACACCGTTAGGGTTTAACTGACGATAAGGCGCATCTGCTGGGCGGCAATCGTTGATTCGATCCAATGCATTAACTTCATAGTTAATGCCTAGCTCTTCTAGTGCAATAACGGCTTTACACCCATTACGTGAGCCGCCAAACGGGTCGCCTTCGCTTTCAATATGGTACAGTTTGATCATTTTATATCCTTAAAATTCATTTAAATAGGTTGCTAAACAGCCGTAATTCCACCATCAATACAAAAGTTCTGCCCTGTCACAAACCTTGATTCGTTGGAGGCTAAGTAAAGCGCACAATAGGCAAATATCTTCTGGTTGGCCAAGTACGTCCATAAGTTGTAATTCCATGATGTCATTTATCATTTTTTTGAGTACGTCTTTATCTGGGAAGACCGCAAAAGCAGGTGTTTCAATTAAGCCAGGAGAAATACTATTAACGCGTATTTTTGCATCAGCAAATTCAGCGGCTAACGTTCTAGTCATAGCAATTACGCCGCCTTTAGTCATCGAATGTGCAAATTGATGTATGTGACCAGCAAATGTTGAGCCTATAACACCAGCGGCTGACGCAGTATTAAGAATTGAGCCACCACCACGCCGTTTCATAATTGGAAAGGCGTGTTTGATTGCGTAATAAACCAAATCAAGTTCATTACGAACTAGCCAGTGCCAATCTTCGGTTGAGAAAGCGTCAATTTTTCCATACCGTACAGCGGATGCATTGTTATATAAGATGTCAAAATCACCGTAGGTTTTTACAGCAAAATCTATCCAACTTTTTACTTCGTCCTCATCCCCCAGGTCAACGATTTGGCTTACCATTTCACCGCCAGCACTTTTGACTAATTGAACGGTTTCCTCGCTTTCATCAAGCTTCACGTCACAACCAACAATTTTTGCGCCTTGCGCAGCAAATATTTGTGCTGCGGCACGGCCTTGTCCACCGGCTGTACCTGTAATGAGTGCAACTTTCCCAGCTAGGCGGCCGCTCATAGCACCTTCCTATCGTTAAATGCTGTTTTCTTGACCATTCTTAAAGGATCAATACCCGTACTTAAAGTAGGCTTTTTCCATTTATTAACAGCATTATCAACCTCGCACATGGCTAAGGCTGCGCGAGATAGTTTTATGTCTTCACCTGCTAAATCAGCTAATTTGAATTGATTTAAATAATCGATAACACTGCCTAGGTGCGGCAGCATGGCATCGTAGAAACGTTGAATATCTTCCATGCTGCTATTCATACGTTTAACTAGCCGCTCCTCAGTTGTTGGTAAAGCCCATTGGTTTATTTCTTCTAACATATGACTCATGTCAGGGCGCTCTATTATGTGACTCATTGTGAGACTTCCTTGCCCTTAAAGGCTTTCATTAAACGGTGGTAATAAGCTCGAATAGGTATCTCTTGTTGGTTGATATAAACTTCTTTGATAACACCGGCGTTAAAGTTCATTTGAATACCTTCAGCGGTATATAGATCCTCCGTTAGCACGTCCCTTATTTGTATTCGGCCTTGTTCCGAATTGAATAACTGGCCAAAGTTGTCAACGGTGCCGGTATGAAAGAAATCAACTTCCCAAAAACATTCGCTTGGGCTAATGGCAATGGTTCTTTGGACGAGGATTTGTCCTTTCTGAACAAATAACACAATGTTGGGGAAGAGTAAGTAAGCATCAAAAATCCAAAGCGGGTGGTCTTCATCTGTCTCTTATACACATCTGACG
>JAHRWG010000357.1 GCA_019090295.1 Cycloclasticus sp.
ACATTTAACCTTTTCACATTTATCGCATACTTCGTTAAAAATATGACTAAAACCCCTGTCAAAATAATATTTAGCTGTAGCAGGTATAATATCATTTGTATTAAATAGCTTAACTAAACCGCTAGACATATTTAGACCCTCGTATTTCTTTTTTAATTTTAACATAGTTTGTTTATTATTATAAGTAATTATCTGATAACTGTTTATTTTAAAGCATAAAAAAAGAGGTCACCCCAGTAGAATGACCCCCCAAACAAATAATATTTTATTTAATTATGCGCTAATAGTTAAAGACGCGAAAGTAGTAGAATCCATTTCAGACGCTAACTTAGGCTCTAAACCTACTATAGTTAAATTATAACCATTTAAATCACCGTAACCTTGACCAGTAGTCGATGTTGACCCTGTAAGATTACAACCGTTTTGTACACCCATAGTCCAATACTCACCGTTCTGAGTTTCCACAACGATATGCATAGATGCTTGTGCTAGTAAAAGAATATTATTTCTTTTCGCTGCATCCATTTTATGGAATATCATAGCTAGTGTTTGAGTCCAAAAATTCGTACCGTTTTCAACGGAATGTGACCCCTCTTCATTCAAAGATGAGGTTTGTGGTCTGAATTTAAACGTATAGAATGTATTTGTACCAGTCCACGCTGTAATAACATCGTCACCGTCAAACGTCCACGCACCAGCCTCATCAAATGCTGCGATATATACGTTTTTAATACCCCCTGTACTTTCTAAACACGCTAATGGTATACCTTCTGTTAATACACAACCTGCCATATTTTTAAGTTTTTAATTTTATTTATAATTTTTATAGACCAGTAACGTGTGTTCTATAATTTAATTTTAATCTTGCAACACCGTCACCAGCAGCAAATGCAGCCGTAGCGTTGGTAATATATATACCAGACCCAGCTAACAATGTACCCTTATTACCTGCAACGCTAGTTACAGAATCCGCAGCAGCTAAAATAGGTGCAGCAGCTAATGTTGCTGACCTCGCTGTATTTGCAGAATCTTCTAAAACAACAGCACCACCACCAGTAAATTGAGTTGTACCATAGTCAAAAATAAAAGTATAGTCTGTAACCTCGTAAGCTACACCAGCAACACCTGTTACTATTTCTAATGGCGTAGTTCCGAACGCTATAATCTGTGCAGCAGTTAAGTCAATCTCAACCCCATTTACAGACATATCAATAGCGTTTTTAATTTCGCTTTTAGGATATTGTTTAATTTTATCAATTAATGCTTTACTTAAAGACATAATTTTTAAAGTTTTAATAAACTCACACTAAATTAATAGCGTGAGTTTTAGTTTTTAATTCAATTAGTTAGATACAATTCTAGCTGGAAAAGCCATGTTAAACCCAATTTTCATTTTTTGGATTATTCTAACTTCATCATTATCTTCACTGTAAAAGATTTTAAATTGTTCTGCATCGTTTAATAAATCAGTACCTGCAAACAGGTTAGATGCTTCACAAAGGAACATTCTGGCTAATCCATTAAGACCACCTACAGCTACAACTTTGATGTTTGTACCAGCTATAAACATTTCAAAATCAGCACCTTCTTTACCATCATAGTGGTATAAGTTAGCGTCTCTGTACGCTTTTGCTAAAATTCTATATTCTGGTGTCCCCATAAATAATGTTAAATCTTCACCGTCAACTACATCTTCTGGTATAGCCGCAACCATTTCATCAACAGCATCAATAATATTTGCTGCATCCATAGCTAACGCAGTACCAGTTACAACAGTACCCTCAGCGTCAATTAACTTAACAAAACCGTCAGTTAATACCATGTTACCAGCACCACCTGTATCACCTTGCCATGCTAACTGTTCAACAAATTTGCTAGTTTGACCTGCTAACTCTTCTGAGTAACTTTGTTCAAAAGGTATAGCCTCATTATAAGACCCTGCTTTCATTTTAGACTGCGTGTAATATGCTTCTAAATCGTCAACGCAAATTGTTTCATTTTTCTTAATTGCTGCAACTGTTAACACTCTTTGTGTTAAAATTGTAGACCCAGCAGCAGAAAACCCACAAGCACCAGCCGCCCAAACAGCAGTAGATGAAAGTATATTTATTGCAGCACTAGATTTAATATCTGGTTGAACTGAAATCAAAGATAATGTTTTACCACTCAATAATGACGCTCTAACCAAATCCATTTTTTGTTCGTCTGTATAAGTTGACAGACCTGCTAAATTTAAACTCATTTTTTTAGTTTTTTTTAATTAATATTTTTTTTATTTTGATAACTCTTCTGCAATCTCTTTTACAGTTTTGTCATGTTTTTTTGCTAAGAATCTATAGTTAGTTATTCCAGCGTTAAAATCACCAGATACTGTACCGTCAGATTCAATAACTTCTGTTTCTTCTACTTCTTTTTCTGTTTCTTCTACCTCAACCTCTACGATAATTTCTTTTTCTGTTTCTTCTACTTCATTATTATCGTTAGTTTCTACTTCATTAGTTTCAACTTCGTTAGTTTCTACTTCATTAACTTCTTTATTTTCAATTTCGTTAATTTCTTTAGTCTCTGGTGTGTTGTTTCTTCCGAACATATTATTTATTTTTTAGTTTATAATTATTTATTTGTTACATTTTGTTTTCTAAACTTAGATAATGCTTCTAATGCATTTTCTTTTGTTGGTGTTTCACCTTTTTTACCTGTTGCAAATTCCTCTTCTGCTGGTGCTTCATTAATTTTTTTAATTTCACCGTCAATTGCTGTAAATTTTTCAGTAAATCCTTCTAATGCTAATGCAATAGCGCCTAAAGTTTCTAATGTTTCAGTCTCAAATTTAGATGGTTTTTTATCTTCATCTTCATCTTCTGCTGGTGCGTCAGTTTTTTCTGCTGCTGCCTTAGCTTCGTCTGACATTTCTTCTTCTTCAACATCTTCTGACTCTTCTGCTGGTGTTACTGATGTAATTACACCCTCTTCACTTACAGATATAACTGTATTATCTTCTAATGTATAATCACCAGACCCTGCAACTTCACCATCTTCTGAAATAACTGCAACAGTACCACCTTCTGCTAATTCAGAAATTCTAAGTACTACACCGTCATTTGTTTTTACATCTTCAAATTTTTGCTCAGAATCTTCTGAGTTATCTTTTGTAAATTTAGCAAGTAACGCGGTTACTTTTTCTACAATTGTTTTGTTTTCAGTCATTTTTA
>JAHRWG010000007.1 GCA_019090295.1 Cycloclasticus sp.
ACGCTCATCGAATTACTGATTAAGGGGGCTTTAGTTGCAGCTAAAGCTTGGGTCTCACTTTACTCATTGTGGGGAATATTATCCATACAAGACGCTGCACCGGGCGGCAATTCCGCTACGCTTCATTGTCGCCGGTGAGCTTATGCATTATATATTTTGAGGAAGGGTATGATTCATCGAGTAGTACAAGAAATACCTGGTGAACATTTTGGAAGGCCAGCATACAGCCCTATGGTTATGAATATAAAAACCCTAGTGTTACGGTCTGTATTAGAAGTGAGACTAAGGAAAAGAAAGGCTTGGTTATAATTGAATCTTCTACTTAAAACGCCCTTGGTTTTTGGGGGAGATTACAACGGTACTGTGAAATTTAGACTGTGCTTGTTGGGCTTGAAAATCGCAGCCCAACCTACCTTTGCTTAATGGCCTTCGAGAAGCAACGAATTACGCATAGGCTTGGGAAGAACAATGTTTTATTTAACCGAGCTAAAAAGTGAGGATAGGTCTGCTTTTAATTTACCCAATAACCCACCCAAAAAACTCACCAAGAAAGGGACTAATCAGTTAGCTGAACCTGCACCTAACTATTTTATTATACTGTTAATCTTGTAGCGTTTATTTAGCCAAAACAGAGGTCATATTATTAGTCTCCCCATTCATAAAATCCTCGCCCGTCTTTTGCAGGGGGTAGAAGGTAACCAGAATATTGTTTTGCAGGCCGAACCAGGTGCGGGTAAGTCTACGGTGGTGCCGCTGGCTTTATTAAATGCCGACTTTATGGCGGGGCAGCGCATTATTATGCTAGAACCTAGGCGTATGGCGGTGCGGTCTATTGCGAATTATTTGGCGCGCTGTTTGGGTGAACGAGTGGGGCAAACGGTTGGCTATCAAGTTAAGAATGAGCGAAAAATATCGGCGTCTACACGGCTTGAAATTATCACCGAAGGGGTTTTAACGCGGCGGCTTCAATCAAACCCTGAGTTAGAGGGTGTTGGTCTGATTATTTTTGATGAGTTTCATGAGCGCTCCATTAATACGGATTTATCACTGATGTTATCGCTTGAAATTCAGCAGGTCATTCGTGAAGATTTGCGCCTATTGGTGATGTCGGCCACGTTAGATACCGGTTTAATGTCTGCTTACCTGAATGATGCACCGGTCATTCTGTGTGAGGGGCGTTCATATCCAGTTAGTGTTGCGTATCAAAAAATTGATGCCAGTCAGTTGGCGTTACATGTGTGCCGGGTTATTAGGGAAGTGATGGATGATGAGGGTGATATTCTGGTATTTTTGCCGGGCATTGCCGATATTAAACGCTGCGTTTCGCAAGCAGAATCGATGTTGTTAGACTACCCGCAGTTTAAGTGTGTGCCGCTACATGGTTCCTTACCATTAGCTGAGCAGGAAAAGGCGATTGCGTTAGCGCCAGAGGGTATTCAGAAAGTTATTTTCACCACCAATATTGCAGAAACCAGTTTAACCATTGAAGGTATCCACTGTGTGATTGATTCGGGTCTGGAAAGGACGCTCAGCTTTAGCCCATCGAGTGGGATGTCTAAACTGACCACCACTAAAATTTCTAAAACATCGGCAGAGCAACGTAAGGGCCGTGCAGGTCGTTTATCGGCGGGTAAGTGTTTGCGGTTATGGAGTGAAAGCGAGCACCGATCGTTAAATGATTTTCAACCGGAAGAAATCCTCAATGCTGATTTAGCCGATGCCTTGTTAGAGCTGGCCAGTGTGGGGCATTCAAACTTTGACCAAATTAATTGGTTAACCGCGCCACCCAAAGCTCATTTTGATTCTACTCAAGCAGTATTAATTAACTTGGGCTTGCTTGAAAAGCGAGGCACCATTACCGCGCTTGGGCAGCAAGCCTGTGCCTTGCCGGTTCACCCGCGATTGGCAAAAATGCTATTGGCCGCGAGTGGGCAGCAAGAGCGTGAGCTGGCTTGTTATATAGCGGCGCTGGTATCCGAGCGCGATATATTTCAACGCGGTGACAGTAGTGACTTGTTGCTGCGTGTACAGGTATTACTGGACAACGGGACGGGATCGACCCATAAATCGCACGTGAACCGACATACGTTAACAACGGTGCTTAAAGATGTACGCACGCTACAGTCATCCATTAAGCATAAAAGCAGTACAGTCGAACTATCGGGTGTGGCCGATATGGCCGCCTACTTATTGTTGCTGGCCTTTCCTGAACGACTCGCTAAACGGCGCTCGGCCAATAGCAATAAATACCAATTAGCCAACGGTAAAGGGGTGTTCCTGATCGAATCAGATCCGCTTATTAATGATGAGTATTTGGTGGTGAATGATTGCGACGCACAGCAAAAGGAAGGGCGAATATTTAGTGCGATTGGGTTTAATGAGAACCTGCTTGAGGATAAATTTTCGGAGGATATGTCAGAAGAAACAAGCTACCAATTAGCGCCTAATAATAGCCGTGTGTTTGCACGGGTATCGAAAAAATATGGCAGCATTACCGTGGATGAAACGACCTCGCATGATGTGCCAGTAGAATTTATTTTAGAGAGCATTAAGGCGTTATTAAAAACAGAGTTTAAAACCTTATTGAATTGGACGAAACCCTGTGATGAATGGATGACGCGGGTGATATGGTTGGGCGGCAAAATTGATAGCTTCCCAGAATTAACCGAGGCTGGCATCATGGAAGCGGCGGAGGATTGGCTGCTGCCATATGTGCCGACGATTAAAAAGCTGTCGGATTTGAAAAAGGTAGCGGTACTTCCCTTGCTGTCATCGCTGTTAACGTACGAAGAATCAAAGCTGCTTGAGACTCAGGCTCCTACGGCCTATGTGACGCCGAGTAATAAGGCCGTGCCGATTGTTTATGACCCTCACCAAGGGCCAACCGTGTCGGTTGTGTTACAAGAAGTGTTAGGTGAGCTGGCCTCGCCCATGTTGGCGGGTAATAGCATTGCGTTGCGTTTTGAACTGTTATCACCTGCAAAAAGACCGATACAGATAACCAGTGATTTGGCTAATTTTTGGGGCGGTTCATACAAGAGTGTTGCCAAAGATATGCGCGCAAAATACCCTAGGCACCGCTGGCCGGAGGACCCTTTTTCTGCACAAGCGGGCCGTTCTATAAAACCGAGAAAGGCTTAATGTTAGCTCATCATAAGGCTGAGCTGGAGATTGGTTTGAGGGAGATGTTTCATGGCTAAGCCTGTTCTGTATTCCTTACAAAACTGCCCTTATGCAATGCGCGCTAGAATGGCGATTGTGCTGTCTGGGGTTCAGGTTAATTTAAGAGCGATCGTATTAAAAAACAAACCGGATGAGATGGTGCGTGCATCGCCTAAGGCGGAAGTGCCGGTATTGGTTTTTGATAATGGCGAGGTGATTGATCAAAGCTTGGATATTATGTTGTGGGCATTAGCTCAGCAAGACCCACATAATGTGTTGTATTCACACGACCCCTCGGCGATGCAGGACATGCTTAGCTTAATTGAACGCAATGATACGGAATACCGGAATGCGCTACTAAAATATAGATGTGCCAAACGTTACCACGAGGCGACCGAAGAGGCGGATCGGCAGGCGTGTGAGGTGTTTATGTTGTTGTTAGAGCAGCGTTTGTCAATGCACCGCTACTTGCAGGGAGATACCTTGAGCTTGGCTGATCTGGCTATTTTACCGTTTATCCGCCAGTTTGCTAAAACAGATCGACGACGTTTTTTACAAGGCCCATACCCCAAGCTGCAGCAGTGGCTGAAAAACCATTTAGACAGTGCGCTCTTTTCCAAAGTAATGGTCAATACACCACTATGGCTTGATTCGGGCTTGGGAACGGTGATGAATGAAACTGTTTAATAAGCACTTTTACCTGCCCGATCGGCTTACTTAGCGAGTTACCCTTAAAGGCGCGCGCCTCTTTTTAGATCTTAATGCTGGACTAAGCCAAGTGTTTTTATTTGACTTGGGTAAGGCCTATCAACGATAATCCACTCGCTTTTGGTTTTGGACAATTGTTCAATTAAAGGGAAGTCGGTTCGGTTTACACCAAACCCGACGCTGCCCCCGCAACGGTATATAAGTAACGTGTGTCAACAGCCACTGTGTAACAACATGGGAAGGCGATACCACTGATTTCAATAATCACTTATGAGCCCGGAGACCTGCCGCAAGCAAACCGGTACGTTGCGGCTGGCAACTGGGCTGATATTGATGCTTGTTGCTCTCAATGTCT
>JAHRWG010000345.1 GCA_019090295.1 Cycloclasticus sp.
GGAACAATAAAGCCTTCAAAATCCTCATTGCTGTGGAATAGTCCATAATTAAGGGTAAACTTTCGATTGGTATCTGCATTTACGTACGGAACCTGAGCAATGTGACTAGCGAAATTCTCGACTCTCCGCTCATCACCACTTACATCATTATTGAATATGCCAGAGAACCAACCACTTATGACATACTGACTACCGCTACCGCATATCTCTTCAGTAAAGATGTTCTTCCAAAAAGCTACATCTCCATCACGAATAGCCAATCGAATAGAAACAACTATATCCCATGCTTCGCGTAGCCAATCGTGGCTCATCAACTTGGATATTTCTGTCAGATGTCTCTCTATCTTATCCCAGTCTTCATCCGTCCCCGTAATCTTTATACTCCTATGTCCGCACATAAACGTACTGTAGTTATAGAAAGGAGTAACCGCATCACAAAAACTGGCCAAGCACGCCATATTGGATGATTCAGTTGAAGTGCTAAAGGTAGGCAAAAACAAGTCGATGTCAGTAGGTACCAGATCATATAGAGCATTCTTGATCAGATCCAAATCAATAAGAGTTGGATCATCAGTTGGAACCACAATGGTCTGCTTCTCATCACTGGTTGTGAATAATGAAGCGTACGCGGTTGGATTACCCTTAATGATTATTGCTAACTCATTCAGTATGGTGTACCACATGATCTCAGGCGACAATACAATGTTTGAGTGAGCGTTCCATGTCTGTTCGAGATATTGCAGATAGTTATTGTGGTACGTAGTAGCACCATCGGGCATTGATGAAGTAATGAATACCTCTTTAGGTTCTTCTTGATATCCCACCGGAGAACCAGTTGCCTTAATTACATACTCTCGCTTCCCTCTGAATGCGTTCAATTCGAGCGTGTCATCTAATAATATAATAGTCATATATTCACCACTAAATTTAATTGTTTTTTAATTTCGTCAACACCGACAATGTTAATCTCATTAGTCCAGATATGCCCCCAGTTAGTTTGTATCCCTAACGGAGAAGCATCAAAGCTTGAATCATTGAGTGATTCATTGATTACACCTCCAATAGGGGCTCCATTATTAGCTGTAACCCACAAATGGATATACTTATTGGAAAGCTCTGATAACTCCATTCCAAACCGAAAATTCTTCTCAATAAACCAATCATGCAAATCGTCAGGAAAAACAGAAACTAAAAGAACATTATCGCCTACATTAAATTTCATAACAACACCTCTAACCGCAATTGCTTCTTGTCATCAATCTCATGCAACATTACAGGAGACACCAGCAACCGAGTGGACATACCACCTTTATAATCAATAGGGGTGATATTGTTGTTAATATCATAGAATTCAACCTGGATTGGTATACAGTCACCCCGGCTGTTGCTATCTATGTATACAACTACACATTCCATTGACGTTAAACTATTTTGATAACAATGCCACCGGAATGCAGAGTGGACATCATATAATAGACTCCGAAACGAATCCCGCTGAATAATCACCGATGCGCGCATCAAATCATCTGAGTCTTCAAAAAATTCGATTCGATAACGATTGCCAACTTTTATGTCTCGCATATTCATTATACATCCACCTCTAATCTCAACTGCGCCTTCTCTTTACCAATCAGAAGTAGATTGAATTCCGTCACATACATCTTGTGATGGTCCCAATTATCAAATTTAACAATATAAGGACACGCATCATAAGTGCCGCTATCAACCAAACACACCACACCAGTAAGGACACCCTCGCCAACATCAGGTAACTGATCATTGCATTTAATAGCGTGGTGTTGGTTTTCTGTTAATCTATGGTGAGTTAGAAGTAAACGTAGGTCCACTCGTCTAACTTTACGTATCTCGACCCTATCACCTAAAACAAACATTATACATCCACCTCAAGTTTCAGCTGCTTCCTATTATTTCCAACAAGAACCAGATTAAATTCACTCATATATAACTTCTCACACTTAAAATAATCAAATTTAACCAGATAAGGACATGCGTCGTTACTATATCCGGCGTCAACCAAAATCACTGTACCAGTGAGAACATCCCATTCGGGTATAGTATTGTTGGTCGAACAAGCATGCTTTATATTGTCAGTCAATCCGTGTTGATGTAGAAAATCACGTAAAACTGATCGTTCGTGGTTACGTATCTCTACCTTATCTCCTACAGCAAATTTCATAGATCCACCTCTAACTTCAATTGGTTCTTAAACTCAACCTCCCCGACGATATTCACCTCACTAGTCCAAATATGTCCCCACTCAGTTCGTATCCCAATCGTAGAAGCATCAGCAGGGTCAGTGAATATAATAGTAATTACACCAGTAATGTGAGTTCCACCATTAGCCAAAATCCGCTCACCGATTCTACGGTTGGCGTTTTTTGCGAACTCCATTCCATATCGAAAATCATTTTCATCAAACCATTCCTGTAACCTAATAGGAGTGACGTTTGTCAAATTCACTCTGTCTCCTGCCATGACCATAAGTTTTCTCACACTTCCACCTCTAACTTCAATTGATTCCTGGCATCAGTTTGTAAATTTACTTCAGCAAACCACCCCCACAATTCTACTGAATGTTGAACTCTATAACGTAGGGCATCAAATTCTTCTGGTTCAACAACTACAATCTTACCCAATACATGGGATACGTTATTAGCCTTGCAATAATCAACTAATTCACGATGAGCAGTACGTGCTTTGGTAATATTATAATTATAATGCCCACCTTTCAAATTATCAATCACGTCAGCCATACGGATAGGTACTATCCGTACATAATCCCCTACTTTGAATTTATATTCACTCACACATCCACCTCTAACTTCAATTGATTCCTCTTCTGGTTGCTTCCTCTTCTGTGCAATTGAGTGATCCAATATCCCCTTCCAGCAATACTAATCAAATACACTTCTCCGATTTCATCAAGCCAACTTACTCGGTTAATCGTATAATCGATCTCATTGTATATAGCATCCCTACTCACAATTTCATTATCAGTTATCAAAATACTATAAGTACTAAATGTAGAATTCATGCCATGCGCTTTAAGATACTCTCTAAACACACTGTTCATTATAGGTTCAACAAATATAGTATCCCCAGTCTGTAATGCCTCGCCATCTACGCTGTAATCCTTTTTCATACCTCCACCTCTAACTTTAGTTGGTTCTTCGATTCAGCCGATACAAGCATTATCTCAGGGAAGTAGTATCTCAAGTGTAGATGTGAGCCTTCAGGAAATTCCACCGCGTATCTCATCGCATCACAAGGGGCATCAACTCTCCGAATAATACCCACCATTCCTTCATGCATATCATCGCATTCGCATTTCACCCAACAATTGCGTCTACGGGCAGCATGAAAGCCTCGAGCGAACCAAACCGCATCTAACCATTGATCCATCTCCTCTTCAGAGACACAATGTATTTCGACCCTATCTCCCACAACAAACTTATTCACAGCTCCACCTCCAGCTTCAATTGATTCTTGCTATTCGTATTCCCATTTAAATGAGCGACGGTGAGCCACACAACCAAACCTTTTTCTAACTCAACTTGATATAGAGGTTCACAATGCTGATGATTCACACAGCGTATTGCACCAGTAGGATAATTATATTGCTGAACCGTTCGATTGCCTCGGTCTAATGCAACCCGACCCCTATCAAAGCGTTTTAAATACTCAATCCACATTGACGAATCAATAGGTGTGATTGTTACAACATCACCTTCTGTATATTCAATCATTACACCACCTCTATGAATTTAATATCAACTGAATTGCATTCATTGTAGTTCTAATATCACCCGCAATTTTTGTTGGTCCAAACAAACTACGTTGTTCGTCATCAGTCGCTACTTGCTGAGCATCAAAAACTACATCTTGGATCAACTCCATGGTTTTTGAGTCTGGCACATTACAGTTCATCGTGTTTTGTAATATGTTAGCTAACGTACGAAGTGCTCGGTGTCGTTCTGATGGTCCAGTGAACCCATAATCATTAGCAGCTGATTGCATCGTGTCGATAACAATTTGAATGCGTTGTCGTTTACTCATCTGTTTCTCCTCCACTTGATATAAGCCCACGTCACAATACCGCTAGAAAAGGATGCAAGGAGGTACACTACAAAGAGCACAGCCGTATACTCGGCCCCCTTATCATTGTAGGTATCACATAGCACCCACAAAGCAAAGGCGAAGCACAATACCATGATGATCCTGAGAATGTTTTTCTGGTTCATACTTCCACTTCTAATTTCAATTGATTCTGATGGTGGATGCATGTCGATTTGTGGACATTAACAGAACCACACCACCCGATGAACTCACCGTTAGCCCCATCTACGTTATATCGGCGGGCGTCTTCTGTATCGGAATCTACCGTCTTCACGATACCTTCCACACCATCAATAAGCCCAAAACGACAAACATAATCATAATTTTTTGTTTTGCTATGAGAAACACCGGTCACAAAGTTTTCACCATCTAACCACTTATCGAACGCTTCGTCACTTACACCAATAATTCTAACAGTTTCACCAACAACA
>JAHRWG010000341.1 GCA_019090295.1 Cycloclasticus sp.
AATCAAAAGTAAATTCTGAAGGCTCAACACCTAAGCATGATCTTCGCATTTCTCTTTTTATCCATCCAGATGTCTTGTTGACATTTACATGAATGATCAGTTTGATTTTTCCGCTTGGACAAATAATTGCATCAAGGCTTTCTGTTGTGAATTTTGACATTGTAGTACTTTGGTTTGTTGCGTTGTCTTAATGACCTCACAAACATACAAAACATTTTGATATATCAATATCAAAATATCAAAAAAGATTGTCAAAAACACGTAAAGTGCTGACAGTCAACAAGAATAATTTTAATAAGATTTATTTGAAGACAAGAATTGCCGTGACAATTCCAGCACCGAAAGCAATAGGCATTCCGAACACGGATAGTTTCTTGCTTATTTGCAGCTTTTTAAGCGATTTCTGAAGCTTTTGTTCTTTTCTGGCAATCATGTTAGTGTGAAGCAAGATCTGCTGCTGGTCCTTTTTAAATACTTCTTTTAGATTGTGAATCTGAAGCTTCTGATTTGATCTGATCGAATCACACACTTCAAACAACTGAAGATCCTTGAAGATGATCCTTGCGTCTTCAGCTGTTAAACAGACGCTATCTTCTTGAATCGGCGTAACTTGACAAAGCAGATTGAAGCTGATTAGCAGTTGCAGTGTCAATGCTATTGTCATTTTTAAGACTATCGTATAAATTTTCATAAGTAGCGATTTTGAAATCTTGTTCATTAATTGTTTTTAGATCCTTTTTCTTTTCTTGCAAGTAGCGATCCAGTGCTATTCGATAAAGAACATCTTCTTCAGAAACACCGTCTGGCGCATCAAAGAACCCTTGAACGAACAGAATGATGAATCCAGCTATAATAATATAAGGAAGTGCTTTATTCATTTGCTGCAGCTTTTCTTTTGAATATTGCGCCAAGTGTTCCAAGACCGATCAATGTGCAAGCAGCTGTCAACATCGGAATGAAAAGATCTTTGTTCGCTGTGTAGAACTTTAGTCCATCCATGATGAACGCAGCACAAACAAGCACAAAGATGATTGCACCCCAAATCTTTTTTGAAGAATACTTTCCGTCTTTTTCTTCAATGAACATGTCTTTTAATAATTTAGCTTTCATGATCTACTATTTTTAAAATGAATGTATCTGGCATAAGATCCAGCAGTTTCTTTTTTGTTTTCCTTGAACTTGTTATGTCTTTCAGTCCGTCTTTGTTGATGTCAACAATCTTTGCGCCAACACCGATACAACCTAGCAGCTGAAAAGAAAAGTTCGCTTCATGGATCAAGATCAAACTTCTGTTCGGAACATTGGTGATGTGAAAGTGCCAGCCGTACTTCGCAGAATACCTTTTAACAACAGTGTAAGTTCCAGCTGGAATCGCATCATCACGAACCGCATTGCAATCAACTTCAAGTTCCATTGTCTTGAAGTCAAAGATCGGCTTGATCTGATCAACATAGACAGTTCCGTTTCCAGTTGTCTGCGTTTTTTCTGTTGGATTCCGAAGAATCAACATGTCGAATCCAAGCTTGCTCATTTACTTAGTTGTTTTGGTTTTTTATCTGATAAAGAAGTTCCAGCATCTTCAGCTGTTCTTTTCTCATTTCCTTGATAGACAGCTTTGTTTCTTTCTGAAATTCCTTCTGTGCTTCCTTCAGTTCCTTCAGTTCCTTCTGGATGTTCTTGATTTTGTTCTGATTCAGAACTGGAACTGTTTTGACAGTTTTAAGATCAACTTTTATTTCTTTTATACTTGCTGAATTTTGAGCAAGTGCAGCTGTTCCAGTAAAGTAGAAAATGACTAGCGCAACAACGCCAGTGATAAACAATCCAACAACGACGCTGATTGCTTTATTTCTGGCGGTTCTTATTAGTTCACGTTCTTCAGAATCTTTCATAAAATTATATTTTCTTCAAATATAAATACATTTTTTATCTAGGTATTACTACGTAGTTTTAACTAAGTATTTTTTAATTGTCTGGCGATTCAATATTGTGTTTATTAGACTAAGTCTATAATCATGTAGGTTCCTTGAATCAAAACATCTGAATCACCGCTTGTCGGATCTGATGACATTGTCACAGTGAAATTTTTGTTTTCCGTGATGTAGTCAGATGATTTTCCATACGAAGGATCAACGAACGGCGAAAGCGGCAATGTTTGCTTGATGTCCGTTGCAAGTATTTCTTCAGCCTTGAACAACACTTCTGATCCGCCAGCATAACCAAAAAGCAGATTGAGATTTCCAGCATAAGGAATTCCAGCTGGTGATCCAGTTTCGAACATCACTGTTGCTGTTGCGTTCAATAACACAATTGCAGTATCTGCGCCAGCAGCCATGATCAAGTTGATTGGTGTTGATGATAATTGAAGCACTTCTGCGCTTGTTATTAATTTCTTAAAGCTTCTAACACCAGAAGGCGCTTGAACTAAATCTGAAGCATATACTTTTTCCCATGTTGCTGGATCTGAATCTGGTGTGATGTCAATCACGTCTGCAACAGCTATCATTTTGTAAAGCTGATTCGAATAAGAAACATAAGCATTTGTTGAATATGTTGTTGCAGCAGAATATGCGTCAACGTTCGATGAATTCGAAAGCGCAACAAATTGATTGAACGCTGTTATGAAGTTGTCATCAACTTCATTCCATGAGAATTCAGAACCTTTTGTTGTTAGTGGCGGATTCGATCTATTTCTTAATTTTATATCTTCTTTGTCTGCTGTTGCCATAATACAAATATAACTTTTTTATCTTAATTTTTATTTATCACATTATTGCCACTAATTTGGCAACTAAATCTTCTTTACTTGTTGGTGCTTGACC